>NZ_JAPMOU010000013.1 GCF_028858535.1 Spartinivicinus poritis | reverse complement strand
TTGAGAAACTCGTTTAAACTCAGGCCTTTTTGAAATTGAACTTTGTTGATAGCCATTATTTATACCTTCTCAATCAAGTTGCCATACTGTTCAAATATACAGCAGCTAATGGCTTAGGTATAGTGATAATTAAGAAAAAGTATAAGGAAAAAGAAGGTGATTAAGAAACACTAGAAGGCGTTTATACCTTTGTCTATAAGAAAGAAAATGCTTCATTTTATCGGGCTAATGTGTACTAGCCAGCTACTTTATGTATTTTCCCTGTTCTAAGTTATTGTAGAGTATTGTTAACTTACCTTTCTCTCTTAGCTTTTTAAGTCCTCTATTGAATGATTTTAATATTAATTCATGTTTTCTAGATTTTTTGGATATAAGTAGGTGAAGAGAACGCTCAGCTTCTGGTGTAAGCGGTGTAGGGTGATGTGTTATAATATTCACTTTGCTAGGAAATTTGGTTTTTAAAATATGGTAGCCAACTTCTTTGGTTATTGGGAAAATGTCAATTCGACTTAGTATGAGCTTATGAAAATTTATCTCGTCAGATATAACTCGCTTAATACTGTATTGATTTGACTTTTCAGCTAGATCATAATCTTTATTATATCCATAACCTATCGTTCCTCCAATAACTAATCCTTTTAGATCAGAAAACTTTTTCCAATGAAAAGTTAGGCTTTTTAAATGAAAAAATACTGTCTCAGTTTCAAAAATAGGTTCACTGTAGTAAAAATATTTTTGAAACTCATCTTTTTTCCTCCATACCGCTGTTCCATCTAACTTTCCTTGTTTAGCCATATACATGCCTCGCTTCCATGGAAGAAAGTCATACTTGACGCTCATTCCTTCTTCAGCAAAAGCTAAAGTTATGATATGAGATGCAAACCCATAGTGCTTAAGTTTTTTAGAGTGATAAGGTGGCCACTCACCATTAGCTATATGTATAGCCTCAGCAATAGTGCTGGAAGGAATAACTATAACCCACAGAATATAGCTTGTTATAAGCTTTTTTAATGTAAAATACATTGCTAACTAAGTTTCGAACTAATGAACTACTATAAAAGTAGAGTGATTCTTATAGACATGATATTAGTAAAAAGTTTACCTATTTCAATAACCGTGCTAGCCCTGATATCCCTTTCAAATGCTTAAGTGTGTATGCAGTGATGAGACGTGTTCTTTATTTTGTCAAGGATAAAGACAACATGATAAATATTGACGTTTAATTCTAAAAGTCAATATTTTGTCAGTAATGTAAGCAGAATGTAAAAATGTCAGGCAGAGTAAAAAATATCAATCAATATATAAACCAAAGCTGTTTGTTATTTGCTATTGTTCGTTTTTTTATCTATTTAGCAAGTATTTGATAAATAACACACTTGTTGCTTGTATGCTTTATATCTTTTGATATTGGGTATAGTTTTTTGCGGCTACCTTAAACTAAAACAAGTTTCACTATTTTACTTTGAATAGAAACACAAGTTGTATGACTCGTGAAGTGCTTATATGTTTAGAAAAAATACAACTTTACACGCATTTACGTATTTACACGTAATTTTTTGTTAAATGCGGTTTCTATACCCTGTGCGAAGGGTTTTTAGGTGAGGCCATCAAGTGACGAAGCCCCATGAGCCTATATTAATAGGTGATTGGGGTGAGGAACGATGACAGTTAAATGCTCCTGCCATCCTTGGTGGTCATAACAAAACCTAAAAATGATTCGCGACGGGTATATTGCAAATTAAAAGCGCCTGTATCATACATAGCCAAACGTTTGTTTAATAATTGAATTTTTATCTAAAGGTTTAAAATGAAACTAAGACCATTAGTTCTAGCAATATCGATAGCGACAGTAAATGTTAATAGTGTTTACAGTAATACTCAATGTGATCATACAACAACTGACGAAAAGTCGGTTAGCTACACTGCTTCTGATGTCTTAAAGACTATATCTGAGACGACTGTTTTACCTAACTTAAATTCCCGGATCAATCAAATCTTAATAGATCACTTTAAATCTATCGGTATTAGTGATCCAGGAAATATAATTGTTACTGTTGGGGTAATGAAAGAAGCTGATATTGCCGTACCTACAAATACTGCCTTATTAAGTGCTGACTGGTTGGGCCGGCAAGTACGCCCTACGACGTTTGAATGGTCTAGAATGCCACTGCTCGAACTGGCAAAGTTGCGGGCATTTGGTAGTTCGGCTCCAGCGAATCGTTCTTTTTTGGCGGGAGCACATAGAGTTGGACAACCAGCATTTCCCATTCCTTCTGGTGGTCCAGATTCAGTGCTCTTGGATAAAGAAGGCAATCGTATAGTTGGACATGCAGAGTGGCCTGATACTAATACCATTGAGCAAGCAGTAAAAGGTACAATGGCTATCAATATCGAAGATCACAGTCTCATCGATTTTTCTAAAATTAGGTGGAAGCAGCGCTATGGACTTCCAAAAGGTGTGCCGCCTTACTCTTATATTAAGTGGGTAGAGCATTCTGGTACGATTGAAGAGGAGCGTCAACGTGCGAAAAGTGGGAGTGGGAAAATAGTTGATGACACAAGTGATGTTAAAATATGTCATGTAAATCATCCTACAATACCCGTTAGCAAAGAAGCATCAAAGGCTTTTCTGCGTGTTTTAAAAGGAGATGATCTTGATGTATCTGATTGGGCTTACATGATTACTGCATGGGTAAGAGCAGAAAGCACGAAGATGCTTGAACAAAGCTTTAATGATCAATTGCTTTATACGGCACAACTTGCCTACCGGTCTCAAAATGTAAACGCTGAAGCTGGTGAGTTAACCTTGGAAGAGGTGTCTGTCATAGAAAAGTTTCTTGAAGGTGATAAAAATGTGGTTGCACATGTGCCACATTTGCCCGCAAAAGGATATGTGCCTTTTAACCTTAATGGCGTAAAAAGTACAGGACATGTGCCGGCTATTACATCCAAAAACCATGCACTTATTGTAGATGACACAACAGGTATTTATATCTGGCATTTTACTGGTGGGCCCAAAAATGGAGTGCGTGGAGGGTTTGCTACTAAAGAAGAAGCCATCACTTGGTATAGGAACTGGCTAACGAATAAAGGTGGAAGAACTGGCCCAAATAATAAGGGAGAGGTTTATCCTTACTATAACAGTAATTTTGAACAACATTTGGTACTAGATGAGTCAGGCTGGTGGACACTAAAAAGTAAATTTAACTACGACCTATCACATTGGCGGAGAGAAAAAGCAGAACAATTAACGCTTTTGCTGGTAGGTGGCGATACTTATGGTCTGGCCATGGCTGATCAATATTTTAAAGCGGCGCGGGCTGATATCGACAGCCAATTTAAACAGCGAAACGAGCAATTTGCCGAAGACTTAAGGTATTGGTTTGAATTTGCTGCTAATACTGTAGCAATATTGGGGGTAGGTACTTCAGGTAAATTCGCAAAATTATTAGATTTTGTTGTCATTACAGGTGGCATTGGTGTGGGTGGGGTTACCATTGCTAATGCAGACAACCCCAGCGAAACGCTTGAAGGGATTGGGGCAATTATCGAAGCAACGGCTGATACTTTGGAATCAACAGGGGTAGGGGATAGACTGTCGCGTAAATCATCAGCTATAAGTCATTTATTTCGAGGGGGTTCTGCTGAAAATCGTCAACGTATTGCTCAGAAGGCAGAGGTAAACCAGCCGACGCCAGTTGTTTTAGAAAGTAAGGTGTCTGATAATTTACAAAGTGGGCTAAATCAAATATGGAGTTCGCCTCAGGCAGATACAGCTCACAACGCTAAAAAACTTCATATCACCAAAGAAAATAAACAGTTGGAAGTTATTCTTCATCAAGGTAAAGCTTATGCTCGTTATCAAAATGGCTATTGGTTTGTATTCAAGCTTGATTTAACTTCACTGGATTCTGAAGGGCCACAAACCTCAACAGTGAATAGCCATATATCTTATGATTCCATCTCTCTGCAAGCACAAGAGAGGTATGGTAATAAAGTAAAGGTTGTTAAACGAAAACCCGATTTAGAAATTATTTCCAGTATTGAAATTTACTTTGATATTAATACCAATAAGTTAGCGCTTTATATTCCTGACCAAGATCACCCAATTGTTATTTCTTCAATCGAAGATGCAGAACCACATATTAATAATTATATACAGCGTCAAGAAACACGCAGGCAACAGATTAATCAGCTGAATAACTTTAGACAAGAAGTTCGCCAACATCTTGGTAATGACGTTGTTGTACTATCTCAACAACCAGGCTCAGTCGACTATGAAGCCAGAATACTTGTCTGGCCCTCAACAGAAGAGAGTAATACTTATAAACTATATATTCCTGGAGAAGGCAGTAACTTTAAAACCTTTTCTCAACTAACAGAAGCTAAGTCATTATTAGCAAATTATCGAAAAAATGAATACACCTTTAATGCCTCATGGTTTCTAGGTGATAAAGTTAAAGTCATTGATGACGTCTCTCAAAGAGAAGTGTCACAATATACCATTTTCTTTGACGCAGATTCACCAGATCAGATTACTTTATATACTCCCAATAGTGAAACACCATTATCATTTAGTAGTTTTGAAGAGGTCAGGAGCCACTTGGTAAAAAATAATGTGGTTGGCCGAATTAAAGTCAATGATGACTTTTTATCTGCCGATGATATCAATAGCCTTAAACAGCAGTATAATATCAATATCAGCAGATTAAAACTCAGTGGTCAAGAAATTGCTTTAGCGTATCATAAAGCATCAACTATATCCGATACTTTTGTTTTATTAGCTCATGGCTCGGGTAAAGAGGCTATCATGTTTATCAAGCCAGAGGGGCTGGCACTAGATTTTGCTACACCCAGCAATACTATTTTGCAGTCTGGTGGATTAGGCGATAATGTTTTTGATTTACTAAATAAGCTAAAAGACAATAAAGTTCGCTTCAAACATGAATCACAAGTGTATGATGTTTCTCAAATTAAAATGAAAGACTATAGCCTTTCATCATCAGCAGAAATGGAAAGTCATGAAGCAATTGCACGATATATTTCAAGGCAAACTATTACCGATAGTTCAACCTCTGGAGTAAACAATAATTTTACTATTATTAACATCAACGAAAATGCGCTTGGATTGCGATTATCTGATGTCATTGATGCACTAAAAGAGACTTATGGACCCAATACACCGACAAAGATGGTTTGTCATTTCTGTCGTGGTGAAGATAACGATGCCGAAATTTTTGATATCAAAAATAACTATGTAAAGTAGAGGGCTTGTAGGGGAGTGGTTGTTGGATAATTGGGTGTTTAAAGAGTGTCCAGGGAAGGTCCTTCAAGAGTGGTAATAGCCTGTTAGTCCAGATCATACACGAGGCTTATTTTTAACACCCTTTCACGATAGCCATTGAGTGGAACAACCTTTAGTTGACCTGTGCCGTATTGTTAGTGGCTGCTTCATTGGTCATAGCTTTAATGATTGAATTATAACCGATAGCAGCTTTGTGTAGACATCTTTATAGACTTTGCTCATCTTTGACTTTATTTTATAGGGCTCAGAGAAAAATGGATGAAGTTTTACTGCTTTACCATTAGGAAACCAGTTATGGATTGCTGTACACAACAGTTTTGTGTATAGAGGCATAAAGGATGAAATTAAAGTGATATCAGTCATTAAGCGAAACGAGCTCCCTTCAATAACAAATGCTTCGGTATCAGGTGAGTCAATCGATATTGGAGAATATAAGGTTTTTAACCAACGGAACAAGCTAGATGCGCTTTTCTCTGGCTTTGAAAAAGAGCTGTTCATTGCTTGGATATCACTACAGCCTAATCAAACTATCCCAGTTCATAAACGTTCTATGTCATCACTTATTATTGTTTGTAAAGGGGCTGGTAAATGTATTGGTGAATATGATGCAGACTTACAAGAAGGTGATGCTATTTCAGTGCCTGCAGAAACGTTACATGGCTTAATAGCCAATCAAAATGAGCCATTGACGTGCTTGTGTATTCAAAGTGACGGTAAACCTATTTATCATACAGATGATGTAAAACATCGAGTTAAATCTGAGCCTGCAAACTATTTTGAAGCATTTATAAGTAGCAAGAATAAATTTGAGGAGCAATTTCGTCAAGTATGTCAACAAACACAAAAAAAAATACAAGAAAATGGTTTGGTTTTTGAGAAAGTATTCTATGGTTACCTTAAAAGATGGTCGCAAAGTTTCCAGCAAATTTTGTTTTTAAGGCAAAGCCTTGTAAGTGATGCAGAATTTTCGAAAATATTTTCTCAGCACCTTGATGAAGAAATTGGCCATGATAAATACCTTGAAAAGTTTGTTTATATAAAGAATCAGGATATTGAAGCCTATTGTGCTTGGTTTGAAAGAAAAATTCAGCTAGTGTCTGATGTAGAGAAAGCTATAATTGTTCATACTGTTTTAGAAACAGCAGGAGAAATTTTTTCAGCTAATATTCAGAGTAGAAATAAAGGAAAAATATCTGAATATATTGAGCTGCATGCAGAACTAGATGAAGGGCATGCTAACATATGTGATCCTCACATTAAGGACTATGTTTATTCAAATTTTAATAAAGCAGTTGAGCTATGTTCAGACTCTTGGGAAATACTTATCAAACTATTTACTACTATTTTAAGTCTTTCTGTTTCTCAGCTAAAAACGTAGATGTTGCTTCTTTGATAGAAAATAAAGCTGAATAAGGGGAAGCGTATAAGGTATTGCCAACATATTTGTGAGCCCTTTCACGACACTTTGGAAGGAAAGGGACTCTAAAACTTCAAAAAGAAAGATTGCCCTAAAGCTGCTACCCCTTCAACTTCTCCCTTAGCAATTTATTTACCACTCCTGGTTCTGCTGCGCCGCGGGATGCTTTCATTACCTGGCCAACAAAAAAGCCAATCATTTTGCCTTGTTTGGCTTCATCTGCACTGCGGTATTGTTCAACTTGCGCTGCATTATTAGCGATAACTTGATCAATCATAGCTTCAATTGCTGAGGTATCGGTAATAGCTTTTAAATTGCGTTTTTCGATGATTTCATCAGCTGAGCCTTCGCTGTTCCACATAGCCTCAAAAACGGTTTTTGCGCCTTTGCTGGAAATGGTTTCGTCTTTTAAGCGAATTAACATTTCGCCTAATTGTGTTGCTGAAACTGGACTGTCGTTGATTTCCCGCTGGTTTTTATTCAAGCGACTAGCCAGCTCACCCATGACCCAGTTGGCGGCTAGTTTAGGGTCTTGGCACTGGTCAGCAACCGCTTCAAAATATTCAGCCGTTTCACGGTTAGCAGATAGAACACCAGCGTCGTATTCGCTTAAGCCTAACTCATCGATAAAACGTTGACGCTTTTGTTCAGGTAATTCAGGAAGTGAACTTCTAACTTCATTTAAAAATTCAATAGAAAGTACGACGGGTAATAAGTCAGGGCAGGGGAAGTAACGGTAATCGTTGGCTTCTTCTTTGCCACGCATAGAACGGGTTTCGTCTTTTTCAGAATCATACAAACGAGTTTCCTGGATGATTTTGCCACCGCTTTCTAATACATCAATATGTCGCTCAATTTCAAAATTAATGGCTTTTTCAATAAAGCGGAAAGAGTTAACGTTCTTAATTTCAGTCCGGGTGCCTAGTTTATCGCTGCCTTGTGGACGGATGGAAACGTTGGCATCACAGCGCATGGAGCCTTCTGCCATGTTGCCATCGGATATCCCTAAATAACGAATAATAGAATGAATCGTTTTTAAATAGGCAACGGCCTCTTTTGCTGAGCGTAAGTCTGGGTCGGACACAATTTCTAATAAGGGTGTGCCTGCTCGGTTAAGATCAATACCAGTCATGCCATGAAAATCTTCATGTAGTGATTTACCAGCATCTTCTTCTAAGTGAGCGCGAGTAACACCAATCCGCCTGGTTTCGCCATCGTCTAAAGTGATATCCACATAACCAGGACCGACAATGGGTAAATCCATTTGACTGGTTTGATAGCCTTTTGGCAGGTCGGGGTAAAAGTAATTTTTTCTGGCAAATATGTTGCGCTGATTAATTTGCGCATGAATGGCCATGCCAAACATAGTCGCCATTCGTACAGCCTCTTTGTTCACAACCGGTAAAATACCTGGTAGCCCTAAATCAACAGCGCAAGCCTGGGTATTAGGTTCGGCACCAAAGGCAGTGCTGGCACCTGAAAAAATTTTAGATTGAGTGGCAAGCTGAACGTGAATTTCCAGCCCAATAACGACTTCCCATTTCACGATAAATTCCCCTTATACCTGAATTGCGGTTGGTAATTGTTGGTGCCAGTCGGTTTGTTGCTGAAATTGGTGAGCCACATTTAATAGCCTGGCTTCAGCAAAGTAGTTACCAATCAGTTGCATACCCGTAGGCAGGCCATCTGTAAAACCCACTGGAATTGACATCGCCGGTAAGCCAGCCAGGTTGGTGGAAATGGTATAGATATCCGATAAATACATAGCTACCGGGTCGTTGGTTTTTTCACCCAGCTTAAACGCAGGGGATGGAGTGGTAGGGCCAACAATGACATCCACATCATTAAAGGCGGCCACAAAATCATTTTTAATTAATCGTCTCAGCTTTTGGGCTTTGATGTAATAGGCATCATAATAGCCGGCAGATAGGACATAAGTGCCTACCAAAATACGGCGCTTGACTTCAGAGCCAAAGCCTTCTGCACGGGAGCGCTTATATAAATCTTCCAGGTCTTTGGGGTCTTCACAGCGGTGACCAAATCGCACCCCATCAAAACGGGATAAATTAGAAGAGCACTCAGCCGGAGCAATCACATAATAAGCGGGTAATGCCAGATGAGAATTAGCCAAACTGATTTCTTTAACCGTAGCGCCTAACTTTTCCAATGTTTTAATGGCTTGCTCTACATTAGCGGCAATCTGACTATCTAAGTTGGCAGAGAAATATTCTTTCGGTAAGCCGATTTTTAACCCGGCAATGTTGTCATTAAGGGTGGTGGTATAGTCTGGCACTGGTTCATTGGCACAGGTTGAGTCTTTTTCATCAAACCCTGCCATGACATTCATTAACAAGGCGGCATCTTCGGCAGTTTGGGTGATCGGGCCAGCTTGGTCAAGGCTAGAGGCAAAGGCAATCATGCCCCAGCGCGATACACGACCATAGGTGGGTTTTAATCCGGTGATGCCACATAAGGCAGCAGGTTGGCGAATAGAGCCACCTGTATCTGTGCCAGTGGCTGCAGGAGCCAGTCGAGCTGCAACCGCTGCAGCTGAACCACCAGACGAGCCGCCAGGGATAGCGTCTAATTGCCAAGGGTTTTTGACGGCACCAAAGTAACTGTTTTCGTTAGAAGAGCCCATGGCAAACTCATCCATATTGGTTTTACCCAACATTACACAACCTGCATCTTGGAACTTTTGTGAGACAGTTGACTCATAAGGGGCAATAAAGTTAGAGAGCATTTTAGAGCCACAAGTTGTTTTAATGCCGCTTGTACAAAAAATATCCTTATGAGCAATAGGGACACCGGTTAACGGGCCTGCATTATTATTTGCACGGCAATTGTCGGCTGCTTTGGCTGCCGTCAGTGCTTGATCTTCTGTGATACTGATAAAACTATTCAGCTGATTATCGAACTGCTTAATCTGGTTCAAATAATGCTGGGTAAGCTCAACACTGGAAAATTCGCCTTTGGCAAGACCAGCTGCCAGTTGCGCTACAGTTTTGTTTTGCATGGTAATTACAGGTCCTATTGGATTGTACAGGTCCTAATACAGGTGTTTATGCGGCAAGATGGAGGAGTGCTTGCCTAAATGTAGTTTCTGCTAGTGGGCTATTTGATCACTCAATAACCTTGGGTACCAGATACAAACCGTTTTCAGTGGCTGGTGCAATGGCCTGAAAGGTTTCTCGCTGGTTGGTTTCGGTTACAGCATCTGCCCGAAGCCGCTGTTCCATTTCCAGCGGATGAGCCAGGGGCTCTACATTATCAGTATCAGCAGCTTGCATTTGGTCGATCATGGTTAAAATTTGGGTTAGCCCTTCAGTCGTATTGACAATATCTTGCTGGTCGATAGCAATGCGTGCCAGGTGGGCGATTTTTTCAACATCGGTTTGATCAAGGGCCATGGGTGCTCTCCAACTAAAAGCCAAACTGCAAATGTAGGGGTTTGCAGTGACAATCTCAAGCGCTTGTAAGTGATTGAACGAGAGATAGTAAATAAAAAAATAGAAATAGAAGACAGATTTTTGTCAATCAATTAAAAGGTTAGACTACAGTATAAGTAAGACACAATGCATGAGTTTTGGCTGCAGTAAGTAATGAAGTTGGTGTTAACTGACAAGCTTGCCCTTAACCAAGGGTATAATAGTTTACTATGAGATAGCTTCTTAACTTGCTCTATGTAAGCGCGGTTGTTAGAGTTTGCAGCAATTTGCAAGATTATGAATAAAAACCACAGTCAATCCTATTTATTTGACTTATTAGTTAGGTGCTTTTTACTGAGATGTCAGCTTCATAACGAGTGGCTGAGGTTAGGTAGATAGCAAGTTTAGATATAAAGCGTAAACTGTTTTGTTGGCCGGTTGCACTGATCTTTATTATTAAGTTACAGCTAATCAATGCGCTTGTGTAAAACACTGCAACCATATTCACATTCTTTGTTTGTTGGGAAGAATACCACGCATGCTCAAGAAACTACGGGGATTTTTTTCGAGTGACCTGTCAATTGACTTAGGTACTGCTAATACCCTGATTTATGTTAGAGATAAAGGGATCGTGTTAAACGAACCTTCGGTGGTGGCTATTCGTCATCATGGTAGTCAGAAAACGGTTGCCGCAGTGGGTACTGAGGCGAAACGAATGCTGGGTAGAACCCCTGGTAATATCACCGCTATCCGGCCGATGAAAGACGGAGTAATAGCCGATTTCAGCGTCACGGAAAAAATGCTCCAGCATTTTATTAATAAGGTACACGAAAACAGTTTTATTCAGCCAAGCCCTCGGGTGCTGGTATGTGTACCTTGTAAGTCGACTCAAGTCGAGCGGCGGGCCATTCGCGAGTCAGCATTAGGAGCGGGTGCTCGTGAAGTGTATTTAATAGAAGAACCAATGGCAGCAGCAATTGGTGCAGGCCTACCTGTTGAAGAAGCCCATGGTTCAATGGTTGTGGATATCGGTGGGGGAACCACTGAAATTGCTATTATCTCCCTAAGTGGCATTGTTTACTCAGAGTCTGTTCGGGTAGGTGGAGATCGCTTTGATGAAGCGATTGTCACTTATGTTCGTCGTAACTATGGCAGCTTGATAGGCGATGCTACAGCGGAAAGAATTAAACAAGAAATTGCCTGCGCGTACCCAGGTGATGAGCTACGTGAAATTGATGTAAGAGGCCGTAACCTGGCAGAAGGGGTGCCTCGCAGCTTTACCCTTAATAGTAATGAGATTCTAGAAGCCCTTCAGGAATCCTTAGCAGCCATTGTGCAGTCAGTAAAAAGTGCATTGGAGCAATCACCACCTGAACTGGCTTCGGATATTGCAGAGCGGGGAATGGTTCTGACAGGAGGTGGTGCACTACTAAAAGGCTTGGAGCGCCTGCTTAGTGAAGAAACTGGGTTGCCCGTGGTGGTGGCTGAAGATCCTCTGACTTGTGTAGCACGAGGGGGAGGACGGGCACTAGAAATAATGGAACGCCATGCTTTTGATCTTTTATCTACTGAGTAGTCAAAATCAATAGGACTTACTAGAGCTCAAGTGAGTCTAATTGTTAAGGTATTCAAAATTGCCAGACAAGCTTTTTTGTGTGGCTTTGAAACCTACTTAGTAGGTAGGAGACTGTTGTAGCTTAATACAAAGAATTAGCTTATTGAGGTAACAGTCTCCAGTGTAGTTAAAAGACAAAATGTGGGAGTAACCAATTAAGCGAATATTTTCTAAGCAACAATCACTCACCGCGCAGCTGCTGTTTTTTATTGTGCTGTCATTAGGCTTGATGCTTTCTGAGCAACGGTTTGATGGTCTCGATAATGGCCTTAACAAAGTGAGAGCCTGGCTGACAGTGATCGCTACGCCCGTGCAGTGGGTGGCTGATCTTCCTGCACAAATGTGGGGGATGGCTGATGACGCCCTGAAAACTCGCAAAGAGCTAATTTTAGAAAACGCTAAACTGGAGGCTAAAAACCTGCTACTAGAAAGGCGTTTACAAAAGCTGGCTGCCCTAACCGCTCAAAATATCCGTTTAAGAGAACTGCTAAATTCTTCCAAACTCCTGGATGAAAGAGTGCTTATTGCAGAACTGGTGGGGGTTGATCCAGATCCTTATACTCACCAGGTTATTGTCAATAAAGGTTCGACAGATGGTGTCTTTGTAGGACAGCCTTTACTTGATGCCAGTGGCTTGATGGGGCAGGTTATTTCAGTCAGCCCATTTTCCAGTCGTGTTCTGTTGGTTACCGATGCTAATCATAGTGTGCCTGTACAGGTGAATCGTAATGGTGCCCGAGCCATTGCTGCAGGCACGGGCAAGCTGGATGAGCTGTTACTACGTCATGTTCCGGATACTGCTGATATCCGTGAAGGTGATATCTTAGTCAGTTCGGGACTCGGGCAGCGTTTTCCAGTGGGCTATCCTGTGGGTAAAGTAGTTCAGGTTATCCATGACCCAGGCAAACCTTTTGCCATCATCAAAGTAAGACCTTCTGCTAAGTTAGATCGCAGCCGTCATGTGTTATTAGTCTTCAGTGGTAAAGAAGCTAATGATAACAGTGATGTGATTGCGGTGGATGAGACCCAAGTAAGTGAAGCGCCTAATGTCAACTGATCGACCCCAGGGCCGCATGGTAATCTGGACGACTATTTTTTTTGCTTATGTGTTGAGTTTATTACCAATGCCCTCTTATCTGGAGCTGGGCCGACCAGAGTGGTTAGCTATGGTGATGCTCTATTGGGCACTGGCATTACCTGATCGAATAGGATTAATACTAGCCTGGGTGGTTGGCTTAATGTTGGATGTGATGCAAGGTGTGCTGCTTGGGCAAAACGCCCTTGGCATGGTGATAGTTGTCTATGTTGCCCATAAACTGCATCGACGTATGCGTATTTATCCGCTACTCCAGCAGTCCATGGTGGTATTTGTGGTCATTGGTATTTATCAAATGCTTAATCTGTGGGCTAAATCTTTTAGTGGTCGTACACCACCTAATTTATTGTTTTTGTTGCCAACTGTCGTCAGTGCCTTATTATGGCCGTGGTTGTTTATTTTATTACGAGATTTAAGAAGGCGATATAAAGTTAATTAAAAAATCGGTATGGACGTTCCAAGTATTTATTTAGCATCCCAGTCTCCCCGGCGTCGAGAGCTACTGGAGCAAATTAAGGTAAGTTACCAGGTGCTTGCTTCAGACGTTAATGAAACCCCTTTGCTGAATGAGCATCCACAACACTATGTTGAGCGTATTGCTGAGGCTAAAGCAGAAGCTGGTTGGCAACTATTGAAAACCAGTGGGTTAGCCCAGCGGCCTGTATTAGCAGCTGATACGGCAGTTGTGTTAGAGGGTACCATTTTAGGCAAGCCGACCTCTGTAGCTGATGCCAAAGCTATGCTGACAGACTTATCAGGGAAGCAGCATCAGGTAATGACTTCAGTTGCCGTAGTGAATGTTGATGCGACCAAACTGATAACCAGTATCACGGATGTAGTCTTTAAGTCGCTAACCGAATCACTCATAGACCGCTATTGTGCAACAGGAGAGCCTAATGACAAAGCTGGTGCTTACGGTATTCAAGGGCTGGGAGCAATATTAGTAGCTGAGATAAAAGGCAGTTACAGTGGTGTAGTGGGGTTACCTTTAACTGAAACGGCTGAGTTGCTGACCCAGTTTGAAGTTGATGTCTGGCAAAGCCATGGTATTTAAGACAGTTATCGTGTGTACGAAATGACAATACTTAAGACATGATGGTGCTTAAGTAGCCGTAATGCTTAAAACCTGTCACGTTAAAATAATAAAGCTTCAGATGATAGCAGTGCTAAAACTTCTCCTTAATGATGGTCCCTGACAATGTAGGAAAAAGCCATGTCCGAAGAAATATTAATGAATATCACCCCAATGGAGTCTCGTGTGGCGGTGGTGGAAAATGGCGTTTTACAAGAAGTGTATATTGAGCGGACCCAACGGCGTGGCATAGTTGGAAACATTTATAAAGGCAAAGTAGTTCGGGTGTTACCTGGTATGCAAGCTGCTTTTATTGATATTGGCTTAGAGCGCGCCGCCTTTATTCATGTTAGCGAAATAGCACCCAAGGGTGAGGTAAAAGAAGATGAGGATGCAACCGAACCATTAATTCACGAACTTGTGCATGAAGGCCAATCATTAGTAGTGCAGGTAACCAAAGATCCGTTAGGTACCAAAGGGGCCAGACTGACTACCCATATTTCTATTCCTGCCCGATACCTCGTTTATATGCCTGATACCAATCATGTAGGCATTTCATTAAGAATTGAAGACCAAGAAGAGCGAGATCGCCTCAAGCAGCTGGTTGAAAATGCATTAGCAGCAGAGCAGGCGGAAGAAAAAGGTGGCTTTATTTTACGTACGGCTGCTGAAGGCGTTGGTGCCGAGGAGGTACTGGCTGATATCCGCTTTTTACATCGGCTGTGGGAATCTGTTTCTGAAGGCATTAAAGATGCTAGAGCACCTGAAGCAGTTTATGAAGATTTACCACTTCATTTACGCACACTGAGAGACTTAGTTGATCCTAAAATAGAAAAGGTGCGAATAGACTCCAGAGAAACTTATCAGAAAGTTTGCAAATTTGTAAAAAAGCTGATTCCACAGATTGAGGGGCGAGTGGAATATTATCCTGGTGAGCGCCCTATTTTTGATCTATATGGGGTTGAGGATGAAATCCAAAAAGCGCTTAGCCGAAAGGTGCAGTTAAAGTCGGGTGGTTATTTAATTTTGGATCAAACGGAAGCAATGACCACTATTGATGTCAATACTGGAGCATTTGTTGGCCATCGTAACTTAGAAGAAACGATTTTTAAAACCAACCTGGAAGCTGCAACTGCCATTGCTCGTCAAGTCAGGCTGCGCAACCTGGGTGGGATAATTATTATTGATTTTATCGATATGGAAGAAGCTGAGCACCAACGACAAGTCTTACGAACTTTTGAAAAGCTGCTTGAACGTGATCATGCTAAAACCAATATTACTGGGGTTTCTGAGTTAGGGTTGGTCGAAATGACCCGTAAACGCACCCGAGAAAGCCTGGAAAATGTGTTGTGTGAGCCTTGCCCAACTTGTGAGGGGCGAGGTACCTTAAAAACGGCAGATACTGTTTGTTATGAAATATTCCGGGAAATTCTCCGTGAAGCCAGAGCCTATGAAAGCGAAGGGTATTTAGTGCTGGCCTCGCAAAAAGTGGTTGACCGGTTGGTAGATGAAGAGTCTGATAATGTGGCTGACTTGGAAGCATTCATTGGTCGCACCATTAAATTTCAAGTTGAGCCTATGTATTCGCAAGAGCAGTTTGATGTAGTGTTGATTTAGGTCGCGTGTTATTTATTTGTCGCTTTTGGTCTCAAGCTGTACTGATGGAATTTGTTAGTGAAACGTTTTGCCAAATTTTTTACCCGACTGATCTGGAGTATTTCAATTGTTGGGGTTGTGCTACTTGCGCTGTATGTCAGTTTAGGGCGAATGTTGCTGCCATTGCTGGCTGATTATCGAGAAAGCTTACAACAAGAGCTGTCTACTACCTTAAATATTCCTGTCACTATTGCAACGCTAGCTGGTACCTGGTCTGGTTTTAACCCGGCGCTAGATATAAAAACCGTACAGATTGGTGAAACTGAGCTGCAGTCATTAAGTGCAAATCGTGTGCTGGCTGAGCTGGATGTTTTTTCAACATTGATTGAGCAATCCCCAGTGTTTCGCTATTTGCAGGTGGAAGGCTTACATCTATATCTGATTGAAGGGCAGTCTGGAGGTTGGCATTTAAAAGGTTTTAATCGTACGGCAGGTGAAGCTGATCCAAAGTTAATTTTGACCTCGTTGCTCAAGCAACCCCATATCCAGTTTACCAATACTACGATTCACTTTCAGGATAGAGAAGGACAGGTCAAAACCCTAGAAGATACCAAGCTTGCATTTAACCAGACAAGTGAAGGCTATCGGCTGGATGGTTATGTTAGACAAGCTCAAGGGGGGGAGGCAAAGTTAATAGCAGAGATGCAGCAAGTGTCTCCTAACTCATTGGGTCATTTACAACTGTTTATAGACGCCTCACCTAATAATTGGAAACCCTGGGTCGCACTGATTACTCCTGATGATATTCAGCTTGATAATCTGCATCTGGGAGGGAAGCTCTGGTTAAACTGGCAAAATAAGCAGTTAACAGTAAGTGGTCGTCTAGAGAATATTGGTCTTGCTATCCAATACCAAGACTTGCCTAAGCAGCAGTTATCTAAAGGCTATTTACAATTTAACTTTAATCGTCAGTCTAATAAAAATTGGCAACTTGCGTTACCTTCTGCCAATTTTCGCCTGAATGGGGTAGCAGCACCATTTCATAATGCGTTTATCAGCTATCAACAAGGAAAATGGACCGTTGCCAGCGAGCAGATTAATTTAAATTTACTGAAAGAGTCTTCCCTTGCTACCAAGCTACTACCTGAATTTCCAGCTCAGCTTGTTACTGAATTAAACCCTCGAGGGCTTATACAGCAGCTAGTGGTGGACTGGTCATCAGCAATGAGTGACTTTCAGTTACTCGGCAAGTTGAAACAAGTTGCGGTGGCAGCCAAAGGGTTTGCGCCTTCTGCATCGGGTGTTTCTGGGCTGTTATATACCAACGCTGAACAGGGCTGGTTTGATTTGGATAGTCAGCAAGGGTTTAGCCTGGGAATGGTCGAGCTGTTTAGAAAACCGTGGCAGTATCGGCAAGCAACAGCCCATTTAGCCTGGTTAAAAAATGCTGAGACATTTCAGCTTTATACTAACCAAGCGCAATTGAAGCACCGTGGTGCTGAGTATAATGCTAAGCTCCGCTTAGTTTTTCCCCTAACTGAAGGGCCTATAACCATGGCTTTGCAGGCGGGAGTAAAAAATGCTGATGCAGGTTTGGCTTATCAATATATTCCAGCCAAGCACGATGTATTACCTGAAGAATTGGTGAAGTGGCTGGATGAAGCCATTGTTGCAGGTAAAATTGAGCAAGGTGCCTTTATGTATAACGGCCCTGTCACGGCAACTGATGTGGAAAATGATATTAGCTTTGGTCTGTTTTTTAATGTGGCAGAAGGTACCGTTCAATATGATAGCCAATGGCCGAAAGCTGATAAATTAACGGGTCGGGTATTAGTTGACAATACACAGGTTGATGTGAATATAGCCAGTGGTGTAGTTCATCAAGCTGATATACAGCAACTGAAGTTACAGGTGGCTGAGCAAAGCAAAGATAATTTTGCTGTAACGGTTAATAGTCAATTAAAAGTACCAGGGCCTGCGGTAAATCATTTATTAACTCATTCTCCTATTGGTGATGCCCTAGGCACCCGTAATAAAAATACAAATAAGGATAAAGATAAGACTAAAAAAGCCGATCAAAGCTTGCAGATTAATGGACAGTTTGATTCAACATTGAAGCTGATGATCCCCATTGATAAACCTGAGGAAACAGAGGTGGTCGTTACCACTCAGGCCAAAGAGGGGACTATTAATACAGCAGACTTAGGGCTGGTAGTAGAACAAATCAATGGTCAAATAGCTTATCACTCGAAAAAAGGCATTACTGGCAATGATATTCAACTTACATTATTTGGTCACCCTGCACGTTTGAATATGTCTGCTAAGCCAGTTAAGCGGCAATTGCAGCAGCAGTTTAGCTTAACTGGTAAAGCCGATGCACCTAAGGTAGCAAACTGGTTACAGCATCAACTTGAGCTTAATAATCAACTTAATCAAAAACAGCAGCAACAATTTAATAAAGTTGCTAAAGGCCAGTTTTCATATAGCGCTAAGGCAACCATGCCTTTTGATCAGCCTGAAAACTTTAAGCTCTTAGTGAAATCTAACTTGAAAGGGACGGCTGTCAATTTACCAGAGCCTCTACATAAATCTGCTACTGAGCAGCAATCAGTGAATGTGGAGTTAAATCAGTTTGGCAAAACTAATCGCTGGCGGGTAAAGCTTGGGTCACTGCTACAGTCGGAGTGGTTAGTGCAGCAAGGCCAGCTGGTGGGAGCTGATCTTTTCTTTGGCCAAGGACGCCAGGCATCCAAGTTGAAGCGGCAGCAGTTGAATGTGAGTGGCCAGTTGGCAGGACTTGATTTAGCTAAATGGTGGCCATGGGTTGATATGTTCACAGCCGATACTCAACGTCAGCAAAAGCATCAACCTAAATGGCAGCTGTCAGTTGATCAGCTGAAGTTAAATGAGTTGTACTCACCAGTGGGGGTGCTAGAGGATTTAGTGTTGTCACTTAATACTTATCAGCAGGTCTGGCAAGCCGAAGTAGAAAGTGATCAGCTTGCTGGGCGGGCGGTGATCCCATTTAATAGCCGTCAGAAGCCTTACGAAGTTGCATTAAAGCGCTTGCACCTGCCTACACTACCTAAAACAGCTAAGAATAGTAAGGATCAAGATCCATTAGCTGGCTTTAACCCACTGACAATGCCTGATATGGATATTGAGGTTGCTGATTTGAAAATAGGCAATCAGGTGTCTGGTAGTTTTGCGGCAAAGCTAAAGAATACGCCACAAACACTAAAAATTAACAATATTTCAGCACAAATTAACCATTTAAGAGTGAAGGGCAATATAAACTGGCATAAACAGCAAACTGATTTTAAAGGGGTTGTAAGGGCTGTTGACTTAGCTGACGTGCTGGAAGCGTGGGGGCAATCAGCATCTATTACCAGTAAAAAAGCTAAGTTTTCTATTGATGTGAATTGGCCAGGAAGCCCACTCAACTTATCAATGGCGAAGCTGAATGGCGAGATTTATAGCAAGATTGAGCATGGGCGATTTCTTGAAGCGAAAGGATCTGCCAATGTATTGCGAGTATTTGGTTTGCTTAACTTCAGTTCAATTGCTCGTCGAATCAAGCTGGATTTTTCTGATTTGTTAAAATCAGGCGTCAGTTTTGACAAAATAAAAGCCACCACGCAATTTGCTAATGGTGAAATGCGTTTTAAAGAGCCTGTGGAAATAGAGGGGCCATCCTCGAATTTTGCATTATCTGGTAAAGCAAACCTGGTAAACGATACACTTAATATGTCGTTATTAGTCACTTTACCCGTCACCAATAATTTACCTTTTCTTGCGGTATTGATGGGTGCACCACAGGTAGGGGGGGCAATTTATCTGTTTGATAAGCTGCTGGGTGATAAGGTGGAGAAGTTTGCAAGTGCTCGCTACACCCTAACAGGTTCATTTTCTAATCCAACCATTGCGTTGGACAAATTTTTTACCGATAAAACGAAACAACAGTAAGGATTGATATGGCTGCTCAATTAGCTGTATTACAAATGAACTCTTCTGATACGGTTGAGGACAATCTCATTCAAGCTGAAAAGCTAATTCAGCAAGCAGCCTATCGTGGTGCCAAGGTGATTGTGCTGCCTGAGTGTTTTGCCAGTTATGCAGGTAAAGATACCTTGCAAATAGCCAAACAAGAGAGTGATAACAATGGCCCTATTCGTCAGCTTTTAGCCAGATTGGCAGCACAACATAACGTGTGGCTGATTGGTGGCTCGATTCCTTTTTTACCTAAAGAAAACAGCGCTGGTCGACGGGCTTTTTCTGCCTGCTTTGTTTACAACGATAAAGGTAAAGAGCTAGGCCAATACAGTAAAATTCATTTATTTGATGTCACTGTTTCAGATAGTAAAGGCCAATATCAGGAGTCTAAGGAATATATGTCAGGTAGCCACTTACTAATTGTGGACACCCCGATTGGCCGGTTAGCACCATTGATTTGTTATGATTTACGCTTCCCTGAGTTATTTAGGGCTTTGATCAACTATGGGGTTGAAATCATTTGCTTACCCTCCGCTTTTACTGCGGTGACTGGTGCTGCTCACTGGGATGTATTAATGAGAGCCAGAGCAATTGAAAATTTTTGTTATATGGCAGGGGCTGATCAAGCAGGCATTCATGCTGATGGACGAGAAACCTTTGGGCACTCTATGATTGTAGACCCTTGGGGTAAGGTCATTGCTACCGCTGAAACAGACAAGCCAGAAGTTATTATGGCTGAAATTGACTTAAATCGGCTTCACCAATTAAGGGGACGAATGCCTAGTTTAAAACACCGGCAAGACCAGCTGTTGCGAAACATAAAGGTTTATCACTATTCTTAAGCTTAGAAACAGGGCATGAAATAACTTCCATAAAATAAAAAAGTAAAAAGTTACTTCTTGTACTGTTCCTTATGATTAAAAAAACAGGCTATTTATGTCGGATATACTTACATCAGTTAAACAACAGTTACTCACGCCTGGTGAGTTAACCGAAGCGAAGATACAACAAGTGTT
This sequence comes from Spartinivicinus poritis, assembly GCF_028858535.1. Taxonomy (NCBI): domain Bacteria; kingdom Pseudomonadati; phylum Pseudomonadota; class Gammaproteobacteria; order Oceanospirillales; family Zooshikellaceae; genus Spartinivicinus; species Spartinivicinus poritis. The sequence goes on along the minus strand of NZ_JAPMOU010000013.1, from coordinate 127,671 downwards.
AAATGGTATGTTGGGTCATACTATTGATGCTGCTGACTTGTATTTTCAGCATACTAATCATGAGTCCTGGGTGCTGGATGATGGCATCGTTAGAGAGGGCAGTTATAACGTTGATTGTGGTGTTGGCGTAAGAGCAATCAGTGGTGAAAAAACCGGGTTTTCTTACTCAAATGAAATTATGTTGCCTGCGTTAGAGCAAGCGGCATTTGCTGCCAGAAGTATTGCCAAGCAAGGTCAGAATAAGCAGTTACAAGCCTGGAGCCGAAGTCAGCCACTAGACTTGTATCAACCTTTGAACCCACTGGCTAGCTTGGTGCAAGAAGACAAAGTAGCACTTTTACAGTCCCTTGATAAACAAGCTAGAGCCATCGACCCGCGGGTTAAGCAAGTTACGGTGAGTTTGGCTGGCGTTTATGAAACCATTCTGGTGGCTGCCAGTGATGGTACGTTTACGGCAGATGTGCGCCCATTAATTCGACTTAATGTAAGCATTATTGCTGAGCAAAATGGCCGTTTAGAGCGTGGCTTCGCTGGTGGCGGTGGACGGACCAATTACCAGTATTTTCTAGAAGATGACCGTGCCCAAAGCTATGTTGAGGAAGCCGTTCGCCAGGCATTAATTAACTTGGAAGCAGTGCCTGCACCCGCTGGTGCTATGCCTGTCGTGCTTGGGCCTGGTTGGTCAGGGGTGCTGCTGCATGAGGCCGTGGGCCATGGTTTAGAAGGCGATTTTAACCGTAAAGGTAGCTCAGCCTTTTCTGGCCGGATAGGTGAACGAGTCGCTTCGCCGTTATGTACTGTCGTAGATGATGGTACCTTGGCTGGTCGTCGTGGTTCGTTGAACATTGATGATGAAGGCACCACGACTGAGTGCACCGTATTAATTGAAAATGGTGTATTAAAAGGCTACATGCAAGATAAGCTCAATGCACGACTAATGGGGCATAAGCCAACCGGCAATGGCCGACGAGAGTCTTATTCGCATTTACCTATGCCACGCATGACTAATACTTATATGTTGGCGGGTGAGCATGACCCAGAAGACATCATTGCCTCGGTAGATAAAGGTATTTACGCCGCTAATTTAGGGGGCGGCCAGGTTGATATTACATCTGGCAAATTTGTGTTTTCTACCAGTGAAGCCTATCTGATTGAAAAGGGCAGAATTACTACCCCAGTAAAAGGCGCCACGTTAATTGGCAATGGCCCAGAGGTCATGAATAAAGTGTCAATGGTGGGCAATGACTTGAAACTGGATACAGGGATTGGGGTATGTGGTAAAGAAGGGCAGTCAGTCCCTGTTGGCGTGGGCCAGCCTACCCTGAAAATTGAAGAGATAACAGTAGGTGGTACTGGCGAGTAGGATCCCCCTATAGAAGTGGCTCTTAACTCTTTGTTGGGAAAAATCTTCCGATGCTCATTTACCAACAAGTAAACTGCGCTTCGGGTATTTTCCCCGCCTCGATTTAAGAGCAAATTGCTCGGCTCAGGCATATCAGAGAGTACTACAAAGCTGTTCCCCCTTTATTTAAAAGGATGTCACGAAAGTACTTCAAATCAAGTTCCTTCTCCCCCGTGGGGGAGAAGGTTAGGATGAGGGGGCCAGCGTAGCGAGCGGTGGCTTTAAAGTAATTTCACCCTCACCCAGAGGGAGAGGGCGCTAACAATGACTTTTGCGACAATCTCCTCTGGGTGAGGGTATAATTACTCCGATTTTTCTTTGCCACTGCTGTTAAAAGATGCTTCTTCTGCTAAATCGCGAATGTAACGAAACAGTTTACGAGAGCCCGCAGGTGGTTTACTTTGCTGCTGTTCTTTTAAAGCATTGCGAATCAACTGCCGTAGGTGTTGTCGATCAGCTGCAGGGTAGGCTTCAACAAACTCGGCAAGAGCCGTATTTCCTTCGGCCAGTAACCGGTCACGCCAACGCTCCATTAAGTGAAATTGACGATTATACTCGTCACTTGCGGTATCGAAGTGGTTCAAGACATTTTGGATGGTTTCCAAGTCTTGATCCCGCATCAACTTACCAATAAATTGAAAGTGCCGTTTGCGGGCATTAAAGCTAGTAATGCGCTTGGTTTCTTCTAGCGCTTCTCTTAACCTGGGTGTTAGTGGAAGTCGCTCAAAAACCTTCGCTGGTAGAGTGATAAGACGCTCACCCATGGCCTGCAAAGCATGCATTTCTTTTTTAACTTGAGTTTTGCTTTTAAACTCAAGCTCTTCATCATCGAACTGCTCGTTATCACTCATAATCTTGTTAGTCTGTACAGCTTAGATCTCTAACCAAGAATTGTAGCGCTAAATACCCCGATAATATAGAGCGGTTATCTTGGTATGCATTGAGGGGCAAGCTACAATACACTTAGCACATATAAAGTAAGCCCAAGACAAATCCGTTTTAACTATAAAAAGCGAATATATATGACTTTGCAACGTGATAATCAGTCGCTTAATCCAAAAGTAGAAGAACAGCATCTTGAGAACCTAGTGTCGGATATTTTGGCAGAAGCAAGACAACAGGGTGCTTCTGCAGCAGAAGTCGGAGTAAGTTTAGATACAGGACTATCTGCCAGTATTCGTAAAGGGGAGGTAGATACAGTTGAGTTTAACTGTGATCGTGGGTTTGGCATTACTGTGTATATTGGGCAGCGTAAGGGATCAGCCAGCACTTCTGATAGCTCTGCTAAAGCGATTAAAGAAACAGTTACCGCAGCGCTAAACATTGCGAAATACACTTCAGAAGATCAGTATGCGGGTTTGGCTGACCCTAAATTGATGGCAACCGATATCCCTGATTTAGACTTGTACCATCCTTGGGGGATTAATGCTGAAGAGGCAATTGATATTGCTAAAGAAACAGAGGCCGCTGCCTTTAAGGTGAGTAAGAAAATCACCAATTCTGAAGGGGCATCAGTATCGAGCCATCAAGGTTGTCGGGTGTATGGCAATAGTCATGGGTTTATTGGCGGTTATGTATCATCAAGACACAGCATTAGCTGTGTGTTAATTGCCCAAGAAAAAGAAGAGATGCAGCGGGATTACTGGTATACCGTTAACCGTGAGGCCCAATTGTTAGAAGCTGCTGTTGATGTAGGCAGAAAAGCAGCAGACCGCACCTTAAAGCGGTTAGGCTCGCAAAAAGTACCTACTACGGCAGTACCTGTATTATTTTCTGCTGAATTGGCTGGCAGCTTGTTATCCCATTTTATCAGTGCTATCAGTGGTTCAAGTTTATACCGCCAGTCGTCATTTTTGCTGGATCATTTAGGTAAACAGATTTTCCCAGATAATATCCATATCCATGAACAACCTCGATTAACGAGAGCAATTGGCAGTGCTGCTTTTGATAATGATGGCTTAGCCACTTATGACAAAGATTTTGTTAAAGAGGGTGTATTAGCCAACTATATGCTGGGTACCTACTCTTCAAGACGATTAAAAATGGAAAGTACAGCAAATGCCGGAGGCGCCCATAATTTAATTATTGATCCAACTGAGCCCGCAGCAGACTTATTAGCATTAGTTAAAAAGATGGATAAAGGGCTGTTGGTAACGGAGTTGATGGGGCAGGGGGTTAATATCGTAACAGGAGATTACTCAAGAGGTGCTGCAGGCTTTTGGGTTGAAAATGGCGAAATCCAATACCCCGTTTCAGAAGTTACGATTGCAGGTAATTTAAAAGATATCTTTAACAAGATCGTGGCGGTAGGCAGTGATGTAGATTGCCGAGGTAATATTCGGACGGGGTCTATTTTGATTGAGAGTATGACAGTAGCCGGACACTAAATATACTCTTCGCGAATGATGGATTATTCGTGAAGAGTTGTACATTGCTGTTCAAGTGAGTTATTGATAAAACAAGGATAATATTTTCTAAGTGTTTTAATATCGTCAGGTTTTGAGTAGCCTGACTCAATCAACAGCTGATATTGCTTAGTTTGTTTTAGTTTTCTTAATACCTGATTCCAGCGGTTCACGACACGTTTTCCCCAATCATTTTTAGTGCAAGTCAGATAACCATAAAACACTTCAGGGATTTCTTTAATTTTAATACTGGTTAGGGACGATGTTTCTTGTATATTGCGGGTGAAGTAGCTGACAACAATAGGATACTCAATAATATAATCAATTCTTTTATGGGTTAGCATGTATAATAAGCTTGATGCACTCGTTGCATAAGGCAAAATATTTTGGTTATGTTTGATCAGTAGTTGGTCGATTTTTACTCCATAAGAGCGCTTTGTTTCAATCCCCCCATGAAATCGATTATCTATCAGAAGCGAGCGAATATAGATGGAAACTGGATTATCTAATAACTGAGCTGTTGCTTTGGTAACCGTTAGTTCATTATTGAGAACAATTGCTTCAGGTTCGGAAAAATAGGCTATTTCTTCTCGGCTAGGGTTTTTCATTGACAGCACGCTACAGTAGTTTTTACCTTGTTGGATAACTAACCAAAAACGTGCCCAGTTCATCCTAACTGGAATTTGCTCATACTCTGTTAACTCTTGCTTGGCTGCTTGCAGTAGATGATCAGCAAAACCCTGCCCTTTATATTTACCTTCGAGAATCATCCAGGGTGGCCAGTGAATGGTTTGCCAGTGTATTTTTTCTTTGGCAAATAGGGTAGTACTATCACAATAATACAAAAAACAAATCACTAAACAAATATACTGTTTCATGAGGAGCGGTTGGTGAGCTAATACCCAAGTAAATATACTGATAAGCTGTAAATAATTTGTTGCATATCGAAGTAATTACAATAATGTCAGTACAGCTAAATGTTAACGTATAGATGATGTGTGATAACTTGTCAATTAGATGTTACAAAATCATGCATTCTGGTAGCTAATTTATCCATTAAAAATCGTATTGAAAGTTCCTGTGAGGACTTGAAATAGTTAGTTAATATTTGAAGGCAGTCGGCTGGATAGTCTTTACAAGCAAAATTAACTACGTTAATGGAGATAGAAATGTCAAAACTAACCCCAGAAATGACTAATCAAATAATAAACTCTTTAAAGGAAATTGAAGGTAAAAAACAGAAACCAGGAGAAAAAATTGAATTAAATAAAGATGCACATAAAGCACCTACTTGGAAAATCTCGTGGGAAACAAGCCAGGATAAGCAATAAATAATAAAGCTCAGGGATAACCCCCTGAGTCTTACTATTGAACTTATAAATATAGTGACTGTTGTAAGTGTACAAAAAATGTTTATGGGTTAGAGCTACTCTTTTATAGATGGGAAAATAAATGAATTTTCAATTAAATCAACAGGTTTGTGGTGGTGTTGAATCACTCATTAATGATTATGCAAAAATTTCCATAGATGATCTAGTGATAATGACTTGTACAGAAGATAGTGTAGAGCCTGTCGCTTTGGTTAGTGAGTCTTTAAAGCTAAAAGGAATAAAGCATCATGTTGCCAAGATGAACCCGTTGAATGATGAAGCGCTTTTATATGAGCTAACCTGTTTACTGCCTAGTGCTGCTGATCTACAAGGCAATATTGTATTTATGACGTTTGAAAAAAATACAATGTCACATAATAATGTCTTCAGAAGAATCCTAATGAATTGCCATGAAAAAAAATGTCGTGTCATAAGAGTGATAAGTGCTTGTTATGATTTTTTTGCGCAATCATTAGCTGTAACACCGGAAATTCTATCGAGAAGAAATACAACGATACTTGAAAAGTTAATGAAGGCAAAAGAGCTAGTTATAACAACTAAAAGTGGTACAAGTTTAAAGGTGACATTAGATAATAATCGATATCGTTGGATAAGTAACAGGGGAATAATAAAAGATAATAGCTTTATGATGTTACCTGCAGGAGAAGTGGCTACATTTCCTAATAATATTAATGGTGTGTTAGTCGCTGAGTTTGCGTTTAATGTAAATATTCTCACTGATGTAGATGCAAGGTTAGTAAATAACCCGGTATCAGTTACAATCGAAGATGGCCAAGCGGTTGACTTTCAATGTGAAAATAAACAAGTAACTGAAATAATCAATTATTGTTTTAACAATGAAAATGGTAAATTGGTTGGTGAACTAGGGTTTGGCACAAATATCGGTATCAAGCAGGCTATTTCGCTTAATTCACATATAAACGAAAGAGTGCCAGGTATTCACTTAGGGTTTGGTGATCATAATCAGTTACCTGAAGTTGCTAAATATAGTTGCTCTTCTCACTTAGATTTAATCTGTCAAGGCGGTGAAATATGGGTAGATAGTGATCATATCCCCATTGATTTACAAAATATAAGGCCTTCGATAAATAAACATCCTGAAAATCTATATACTGAGGACTTAAAATCTCCCGTCGATCAACAGCGAGTGGAGCTAGATGATTGTTGTGGTTTAATAAAGTGAACTCATGTAATGGGTGTTATATAATTTTTAGGGTTTATTTTTTACAAACCCTAAAAATTATTTTCAATAGTATAACTAAACTTTTGCTTCACACTCCTTTAAGCTCTTCTTTGCTTGAATATGTTTTGGATAAAGCTTTAAAAATTTATTAAAAGCATCACAAGCTTCATTATACCATTGTAAATCCTTATAAATATTACCTAAGTTAAAAAGAGCACTGGGAAAATCACTACCTAGTTCTAAAACCCTTTTATAAGCTTCAATTGCTTGTTGATAATCTCCATCATTGACATGGAGCCACCCAAGATTATACCAGGCTCCTTGACTATCAGGAGCAATTTGAATGCAGCGGTCAATCAACTTTCTGGCCATGGCAAAATTACCTAAATGGCCTGATGCGGCAGATAACTGAAGGAGCTCCTCTATTCGCCAATCGGGTAGAGAATCAAACAAGTCATCTGTAATAGGATGCTTGGCTCTTTTTGCATATTCAGGTAATTCATTTACAATAACATTTACAAAATTCATGTAACTGCAGTCGCATATTAAGGCAACTCGAAAATAGATAATATCTCCTTTTTTTCTCTCTGGGCCACAGTCGCCATTAATAATATGGCCTTTCCGACCACAAGCTAAGCAAGGGTGTGTAGTATGGACAAGATTCCTTTCTTGATTAGTTTGTGGTCGATAAGCATATTTAAGAGACAGACCAGGACGTTTAGAAGGGTTTAATTGACGGGACGTTAACTCTACAACTTTAGCCATAACTTTATTACCGCTTACATCAATAAGTCACAACATTTAAATAAAACTTAAACTTCTAGAAAAATAATACTAATCCTATTTTAGTTTAAATAAGAAGGCTAAAGAGAATTGATAGTAAGAATTATAAATGATAAAAATATAATAGTAGAATGACAGACAATTAATAGGCATAAAAAAGCTGCTAGCATAGGCTAGCAGCAAGCTAAGAGGTTGTTGCAGATCTATTAACCAGCTTCTACCAAAGTAGCAGCAGGCTTAATCACACATGTAACGCTAATACCCATATGAGTTTTATAGTCTAGAGATAACTTTTGTTTAATATTTAGGCGCCAAATAGTGAGAGCAACGTCTGTTTCAGAACTAACTGAAAAGTCTGCAGTAATATTAACTTCAAACTTATACTCAGCGATAGTCATTGGGTCGGTACCAGTAGACATAGCAGCTTGAGCAGTTCTAGCAGCACCAGCAAAAGCAACGATATATTTTGATAGTTCAGCAGCATTAGCCATTTTACACTCTCCTTGATTAAAAAATATAAATTATAAAATCCTTCTAAACATGCATTGAAATGTATAGCAAAGGAGGTGTGGTATAGCCTGATAAAATTTATACTATTTTATAATTGGTGAGCTATATGGATATCAATAAACTGTATTTGAAAATGGAAAGATGTTTTGCTAAGACACCAAGCTATAATAAATATATTGATAAGAGAATATGACGAGTAGCTTATTAATTATCGTTGAATTGAAATCAAAATGTAACTTACTGTAATAAAAAGATTTAACTGATTATTAATCTGGGTGAAATATTTATTAGGAGTATGGTATGGATAAAACTAAAATCCCTGAAGGTGAGGATCAAGGTGATAGTGAAGTACAGCGTGAGTTGCATGAGTTGCTATTTGCAATTTATAACACTTTAAAAAGTGCTAATAGCCTGATGGAAAAGTCAGGTAGTCACTATCATTACAATCTAGATCGGGTTGAAATAGAATTACCCATTCGTATGGAGTATGGTCCACCAGAAAAACCAAAAGCCAAGCTTGATAGTAGCGCAGGAGACAGTGATGGTGATGGGATATTGGAGCCTCGTCATGGGCTTAAAGTGAAGTTGCCTGGTAAAAAAGATGTTAGTGAAAAAATGAATGATGACATGCTAATAGAAAAGAAACTCAATTCTGAGTTTGGTAGGCTAAAGGTGCTGTTTAGTCGAGATAGAGTATTAATGAGTGAGTAAATAATTTATAAAGAAGGAAAAGAGAGTGGCTAATCAAGATACTGTAGAAAGTCAAAGTATAACTGCGACAGGTTGTAAAGGTTTGTCTCTTTACCATGGGTTTCGACCGACAACGAATGCTGAAAAAGAAGAGTCAACCGCTAACCATCTTTGTATAGCCTGTGATAAGAAAGGTCAATATATAACGGGCGATATAGGGCCAAAACGGACGTGTGGAGAGCTACTGTATTATAAGGCAGCCTTACGTTGTCGTTGTGGCTTTATGAATTATGTTTATGTCATTATTAATGATCTTAAAGAACAACAAAAAAAAGGTGTGCTTTCAAGTGATGAGGCAATAGCTAAAGCTCAGGCTGAGGATGTTTTACCGCAGTGGGAAACAGAAGAATTATTGCAGCGAGCCTCTGCTGCAGCTCATAATAAACACTTTAAACTCTCTAGAGCAATGGTGGATAAATGCTTGGAAATTACGCCAAAACATCCAGCAGCTTGGTATAACTTAGGTTGGTTAGCAACCAATGATGGGAACTATCCTGCGGCGATTGAAGCTTATCAAAAAGCACAGGAGTTAAGTGATGACTTCCCCAGTGCAGCCCTTAATTTGGGACATATTTATCAAGAATTAGGCAAATATCAGCATGCCATCGACGCATTCACCCAGTTTCTGGATAAGTATCCAAAGCATGCTGTTGCTAGCCGCTGTGTCAGGGAGTGTAAAAAAAAGATGGGGGAGTGATTTTATAAGTGTAGATGTGATTTTTACCCCCTTCGTATTCTTATAGGAGTAGAAGGGGAGTTACTTTTTAAATAAATATTTTATTGCTTACTCAACTTTAAACTGCTGAGGACTTAAGTGTAAATCACATAAACCATTAGCTGTTCTCCCCACAAGTAAAACACATGGGCATGGTGAATTTTTCTAATCCACTCGATAGGCATTGCATACTCTCCGTAGTAAGCGTCAGCAAGTTGGCCATTTATTCATTTATCCTCATGAGCATTTCTTTTAGATCAATTATTCCTTGCTGCTTTGTCCTTCACCTACCTCACCAACTTTACATTAAATAAATAGCATCATTTGCCCTTTATACTTAACCACGGCAGTTTTGATAGAATATACACCATCAAAGTGCTTTCCTGTTGTGCTTATTATTGGTGTAAGTGAACTACGATCTAGAGGTAACAAAGTATCTATTTCTAGCTCGGGTTTTAGGTAAACATTACAAATTCGTGAATCTAGAGTAAAGTCAAGATAGAGTTGATGGTCTTTAACTATGGGGTTTATTAATTTAGCTTCTAATACATTACTTTTGAGAAAACTGGCAAAAAAATTGAAATTACTGTTGAATTCTTCTCCATAAGCTTTAGCATAAATTTGGCTTCTTATATAGAAAAACTGTAATAGAGCATCTAGTTGTTTTTCTTTAATTAGCTTTAGTAAGTAATGAGTAAACTGAGTAACTTCATTTTTGGTTAATGGAGATAAATTGGTTAGCCAGGGACCAATATTGAATAAGTTGCAGTCAAATTTTACGGAAAACAAAAACTCATTATTTTCATTTTTAAATAGATTCATCGGTGTGATGGTCGATTCTTTGACTACATCTTTATCATCAGACTTTGGTTGGTTTAACTCAACTTTTAAGTATGTATCAGCTTTAAGAAAATCGATAATATTATTGTTAGGTAGCAATATCAGTTGAATAGAGTTATTACCTGAGATCAATAGTTGACTTATAGGCTTCTTAAATTCACTACGATTTATTGTATGGTTGTAACCACAATATAAACCATTTATATAGACAGTAAAATTTGTATCTTCGCTGGATATATCAAGAGTTAAATAGGGCTTCATTATTAATACCACTGAGATAGATCGACTACAATTATAGTACAACTATTTGTAGTCGGCAGAGTTTTAACTTATGAGAGTCAGCTTTCTTTACACTTCTTTAGTGAGGAATCTACCCCTGAGGGATTAGAACAAGCAGTAAATTATTGTTTGTTATTCTGGGTTAGTAGATCAATTATTTTGTGGTGTTCTTTATCCCTAGCCCAATCCAGAGCTGTTCTTTCATGACTATCTTTTGTATCAAGGCTAACTCCTTTTTTTATAAGTAATTTGGTAATTACAGGGTTGTTATATTTGGCTGTAATGATAAGTGGTGTTTGGCCATCTAAGTTTTTAGTTTCAAGGTTAACACCTAATTCAATTAACAGTTCGGCTGCCGCTAGTCGTTTGTATTGAATAACAGTCATCAATGCTGTTCTACCATAGTTATCTTTTGCTTCTATTTTTGCTCCCCGTTCTATAAGCAATTTAATACTTTCAAGATTGTTATTGAGTGCAGCAATCATGAGAGGACTTAGCCCAAAGGTACTAGTAGTTTCAATATCAGCCCCTTTATCAAGTAATAGGCTGATTACTTCAGGAAAGTTTTTCTTGGCTGCTATCATAAGGGGGCTAAAACCTTCTTTGTTTTTTGCTTCTATGTTTGCTCCTTTACTAATTAATAACTCAATAACAGGTATAGCTTGTCCTTTGGCTGCAAACATTAAGGGTGTTGATCCTTGCTTATCTTTGACTTCAATGTTAGCACCTTGAGCAATTAGCAACTTAACAATATCAACTATTTCATCAACCCAGCTTTGTATAATCGCAATAATAAGGGCTGTTCTTCCATATTTATCCTTTGTTTCAATATTGACTCCTTTATCAATCAATGGTTTTACTAGCTCAATTTCTAAGTTATTGATCGCAGACATAAGGGGGGTAAACCCATGTTCATCTCTTATATAAATGTTTGCACCTTTGTTGATAAGTAGTTTTGCAATTAAAGTACTTTTATTTTCAATAGCTGACATTAGAATGTAGCTATTAAAGTCGTCTTTTACATCAGGGCTTGCACCATATTCAAGTAAAAAAGCTACTGTATCCAGGTGACTGTTCTTTACAGCATGTGTTAATGCTGTTCTATTATCACGATCTTTTGCTTCAATATTTGCACCATTGACTAGTAATTCTTTAACAATATCAAGATAGCCATGCTTAGCCGCTAAAATAAGGGGCGTTGAGTCATCTTTATGAATACCAGTGGCATTAATATCCCTACCTTGTTTAAGTAATGCTTTTACTTGTTCAAGGTTACCTGCTTCAGTAGCCTCTAATAGACTTAAGTTATTATTAGTGGCCTTGACTAAAGAGGTATAGCAAGCTAACAGGAGCAATAACAGAGCTATTATCACATTATTCATAGCTACAAGCTTATAATTGTTAGGTTATTGTACTTGGCAGGTTGATGCGTCACTAACTACAATAATAATAGTAGATTTTTAAGTATAGTAGTAGTTGCGGGTATTGTCATGGGTATATATAGCATTTTGTTTTTTTGGGTTTGGATTATATTAAGTACTTTAAATAGTACTGTTTTAGCTAAAGAATATACACCTGAGGAATTAAAGCAAGCAGTAAAAGAGTTAGCAGAGCGTGCAGAAGCGAATATGGTACTGATCAAAGGTGGTGAGTTTTGGATGGGGGATCAGGACCCTAATGACCCAAATATTAGTAGTAGTCGTAAACTATCCAGAGTAAAGCATCGAGTAAAATTAGATGACTATTTATTAGATAAATTTGAGGTTACTATTGAAGATTTTAATATTTTTAAGCAGGTTAATAATATTATCTTATCCGAAGAAAAATACTTTAAGTATGTAATACAGCGAGAGCCCCCAAAGTCGCCAGTGAAGTATGTTAGTTGGGAGAATGCTGACCAGTATTGTCATTGGGTAGGTACCATAATTAGCAAAAAATGTCGTTTGCCAACAGAGGCTGAGTGGGAATTTGCTGCAAGAAGTCGTGGTAAAGATGTAAAATATGCGACAAATGATGGAACAGCTAAGCCAGGTATTAATGTCGACTTCTTTACAGAAAAAAGCTACCAGCCTTTCGCCTTCCCTGTTGAAAAGTTTTCTCCTAACTCAATAGGAATTTATGGTATGGAGGGAGGTAGGAGTGAGTGGGTAAATGATTGGTATGATGAAGGTTACTATAAAAGCTCACCAGTAGATAACCCTAAAGGTCCTGATAAAGGAGTCAAAAAAGTTTACAGAGGAAGTGATAGAAATGGCGATTCTAATTTGATTTATTTATATAGAAGATATACTAATGATATTAATTATTCTAGTCGAAGCATAGGTTTTAGATGTTCTTGTAAAGTTAAATAAGAAGTTTGTGATTTTATTAATCCTGATTCTGTTGTTTTTGAAGTTTTTGTTTTAATATTAAAGCTTGGTCTCTATAATTTTCTTGTAATAAAAATCTGTAATACTTGTTTAAGTAAAGATCAAAGTCAAACCAATTTATATATCCCTTTAGGTAAGCTTCTTTTTCAAGATCTTCACTGACCTTCTGAACAATTAACTTGATAGTTTTTTCATCTCTTTTTATAGTTTCGTCATCAATAATTACTCTAGCAAGTGGCGCTGCTATCTTATCAATGCTTACTTTAGGGGAATCACGATCAAATTGTCGTACTTCGATACCACCCCACCAACGATCTAATTTTTCTTCAAAGGCTTTGACAATCTCATCTTCACTAAGATCTTTTGTTATATACCCTTGGCTGTGAGAGGGCCACTTAAATTTAGCAATATCCTGTGCTTCTATAAATTCTTTTTTGAAGTCAAATTTAATTTCAGCAAATTCTCCCCATTGGATTTCAATTTTTATTTTACCAGTTACTCCTGTCCAATGAGCAAGTAATCTAGCTGATAACCAGCTTTCATCAGCGATGCTTCTTATGTTTGGCTTTATGAAACAAGTCCCTTTGGTTTCAACACCTGAACACACAAGGGCTTCAAGGGTGGCAAAGTCTGCTAGTTGTGCCCTTAAACCTATTTCTACCTCAATTTTACCGGATATTTCCAGTTCACATGAACTGTTCTTACTAGGCTTATCTTCAGTCAACCAGGCCATGCCACCCTTGGTTGAAATTTCACCTTCTATTTTTAAGTAGACCTGAGCACCAATATCTTGATTATAGCTAATGCCTAGCCCTATCTCTGCATTGAGATTGATTAGTTTTAAACATAAAGAGAGTTCAAAGTAATTAAAAGCTTTATAACTTTTTTTGCTTTCTTTACAGCACCATTTAGCTGTTACTCCTCCTTTCATTAATGAAAAACCCATTTTTATATAAAGGCCAAACTTAGGTCCTTTTGAAAGCTCATTTAGTGCAGTGAAAATTTCTTCTATATGGGCCCCTGTTTCTATAATAGCATTTAGTGCATTAAGTGCATCTATATTTAATTTAGTTCCATTGCAAATAATTGATACGCCCATAGGTAAATTAAATTTGGAGTCATTTTCAGTTACTGGAATGACCTCTCCGTTTTCATTCCCTCGATCTTCTTCTGTAGTTAGTACTCCATTTTCATCAACTGGTCTTCCTTTTTTATCAGTTCTGTTGCCTTCAGAGTCATAAACTATATCTGTTGTATTGCTTTTCCCAAATCTAGAGTGGGTCGTATACTCGTGTAGATTCTGCTTTTTATCTTTATCGTTAAATAATACTCTTGGGATATCGTCTTGAATAATATTGCTACTACCATAACTACGCCGTCCTTTTTCAAAGCCTTTCCAAGCAGGAAAACCTACCTCAAGTTCCCATATGTCTGGGCTATAAACTCTGATAACTATATCATTCAAGCACATTCCTGATGCAGTATACTTTTTGTAAACGGGGTAAAATTTTTTATAAATACTTAATAGTTGAGTGATTTTTTTGTTTGCTGTGTCAAGCGTATTTTTTTCTCCATAGATAGCCATTAGAGTAAATTCTTTTAAGTTGTTTTTAGATTTTGCCTGAATAGCATGGTTCGCATAATATATTTTGTCAGGAGCTTTTTCTCCTTCAAGTGTAATAGTGATCTCATCATAGTAATGACCATCTTTTAGTTTATTGGCAACTACTCCATAGTACTCTTTAGGTTTTTCTGTTAGCTTTTGCCTTTTTTTATGTGAACACTTAATAGTAAAACAGCAAGTCTCCATACATTTTTCACAAGGCTTTGTTGCACTACTTTGAGTAGCTGTTTTTTCATCTGATTGGGTTGTATTATCTTCTTTGGGCTCAGTCGTAGCTGTTTCTTTTGATTCAACTAGTTCTGGTTCGACTGGTGGTTCGAACTTACTAGTCGGTGATCCATATTTACCGCTTGTTGTATCAAACTTAGAAGTAGGTGAACTAATGGTATCAAATTTACTTCTTGGTCTATCAAATTTTGAGTCTGGCCAACTAGCTTTAGTGCTTGATGTACTAGCTGATTGCTGTGTTGTAATCTGGCTTTCTTTATGTGCTGGCAATGACGATTCGATTGTTGCAGTTTTGCTGGTAGGAAGTTTGCTTTGATTAGATATTGGTGTAGCAATATCTCTTGTTGACTTTGGAGTACCTGTCTTTAGTTGCCAGTCATTAACTTGTTCTTTACCTGGCTTGATAGGTGTTTGAGTAGGGGTGATATTTTCTAGCTCTTCAACTGACTGTGGTAATGTTTCCTGGGTTGGAGTAGGAGCTGGAATTCGCAAATACTTAGTTTGCAAAAGTAAATTGTCATGGCCAGTTAAAAAAGGGTTAGCTTTATCTAGTTCATCAACTGATACATTATGTGCTTTTGCAATACTCTCAAAAGTGTCACCAGGCTTTACTCTGTATGCATGTAAGTTCATAGTTAGACAACTACTTAATACTCATCAGTTGTTTCTTGAGTCAATAAATTAAAAAAATGAACAAGTGCAAAACGGTATTTATTAAACTCACGAGAAAAGTAACTCACTGGTATATATCGTTGCTGGTTATCGATAAGTTCATTTTTATAATATTGATATAAATATGCCATTGCCTGAAAAGCTTGCTGTTTTTTATTGAGTAATTCCTTGTATGTATTCATATATAATACTCGCTTACCCATATCTTGTTCATCAAATGGCTTGATTGGTGTTATTGTTCCGTCATCTTCAAATAGTATTTCATAGGTTATGCAGCGTATTGGATCAAAAGGGAGTTCAGGATTTTCATATACTAAGGCAGCATATTTTTCTAACAACTGTACTTTTTCTTCACTATCATATTCGCTGTTATCTAGTATTGCTGACTCTAGATAGTTCAACTCCTGTTCAGGCATTGCCTGGCCAAATTGATTCATAACCTCAATTAACCTGATAACGAGTGCTGTTTTTTCAATATCGTATTCTGCAGCCTGATCAATCCAAAACTGAATCATATTATGCATTTGTTTTTTAGTTAGACTGGTATAATCTTGATTGTTGCTAATAAGCTGATTAGCAATGGTTTCTTCTACTTTTATTCGATGTTCATCCAACAAACTTTGCCATTGGTTAGTACTAAATTCATACCAAGGTTGTTGTTCTGGAATCTCACTATCCATTGGCTCAGGGTTCAACCATAATACCCAGTCTGGTGCTAATACATTTTGGAAGCGCTCAGCATGGTAATGATTGGGTACAATTAGATGTTCAACTGGTCCTAGTAGCTGACATTTCTCTAGCTCATTACTTGATTGTAGTAATGGATTAATCACTCTTGGGTCATAATGACGAAAAATAAGTTCTTCTGAATCTGGTGACTTTATATAGAGAATACTTTGTAAATAAGGTAATAGTTTATCGAAATGGTAGTCATTATTGATTGCTAAGAGTAGCCCCCAATTTTCAGGTGCTTTATTGGTAATTAAAAAGTTCAGTAATCTTGAGCTAGATGTAAGTAATACCAGGTAGGGGGAAATTTCAATGCATGATTCTAATTGAGTTTTTTTATATAGAGGAAAAAAATTAGCCTCTGGTTCAACGTCAAAAAGTGTTGCTGTAAAGTCATTAAATATAACGGTGTCTATAACACCGTACAAATTTAAATTTTTACTAAAGATATGTTGTTTAAGGTAGTCTGCAACTGTCATAGGATGCTTCTTCGAGTTTTGGTTATAAACCACAATCCTCACATTCTTCTTTTATTCGGCAGTCTTCAACTAATGGAGTGCCGGTAAGTGATGCATTAGTCAATGCTGCCATGACACCACTGACGACTCCTACTGGTAATGACAAACTGAAACTCCCATGCCCCACCTTCCCAGCCGTTATCGTTGATTTAGGCGACACAAACACCCCGGCGGCATTTACCTTTATAAAAGAGCCGCCTGCGGTGACGGTGGCTTCGTTTCCAGCTTCGATAACCATTTTCATACTGGCTTGGAATTGTTGTTCAGTGCCGGTTTTTTCGGTGTGTATACTGGCGGTCTTTAGTTGGTATTGCTGGCCGCTGGTGATGTTTTCAGATTGGCCTATTTCGCGGTTGGCTAGTTGGTCTTTTTTTCGGTGGTGTTCGCCTTTGATGGTTTCATAGCGGGATGCATCGACGATTAAGTGGCGGTTGGCTTGGATTTGTTCTCGCTGAACATGTTTAACGATTAAATTCCAATCTTTTTCGCCATGGAAAAAAATTTGTTCTTGACCTTTTTTATCTTCATAGCGAATTTCATTAAAGCCGTCACCACCTAATGAGCTTTGGCTTTTTAGTGTCAGCCGGGTTTTATTAGGGGGTAGTTTATAAGGTGGTTTGTTATTGGCGTGATAAATTCTAGAAAGGGCGATGGGTTGGTCGGGGTCGCCATTGATAAAGTCCAGCATTAATTCCTGGCCGAGGCGGGGCAGGGTGAGTTGTCCCCATTGTGGGCCGGTCCAATTATGGATGACTCGTACCCATTTTGATGTATTTTCATCATTCTGGCCTTGGCGATCCCACTGAAATTGGATTTTTATTTGCCCATATTCATTGGTATAAATTTCTTCGCCGGCGGGGCCACTGACAACTGCCGTTTGTAAACCTTTTAAGTGTAGTTTAGTTTGCTGGCTTTTTATTCGAAAGGGTTGTTCGGCAGGCATTGCTGTAAAGCTATTATGGTATTGGCTGCCTCTATTGGTAGTGGCTTCTTCTTCCTCAGCTTGAGGTTGCTCGCCCACATGATTGACTTGTTTAATAATAACTTCCTGATTAAGTCGGTTGGTAGGGTGTTGTTGGAGTTGCACTCGATAACCGGCAATTAGGCGTACGGATGTGCTTTTACCTACTATATTAACCTGGCTTGCCTGGTCTGCTTCGAGCTGTCGTTTGCCTTGTTTATTGCCTGCATCTGGACGAAGATATTGGCCAGGGTAATGATAGCGCTCCAGTTGTTGATAGTGTTCGGCATTTTGGCTGACTTCCAGATCTAACCGTGGGTTAGTAAAGTCGTAGTCTCTTAATGAGACTTTACCTACCCCCACAGCTCGCTTAAGTGAGAGAGTAAACGTTGTATCTTGCTCTGCAACCATACTGGATTTTGCTTTAAATATGATGTTTTTACCTTCAATAAAAGTGAATGCAGGTTTGCTATCGCCAAAAATAAGCGTGTGTCGCTCTTCTTTATGTTCGAAGTGGAAATGAATGCCATCTTCAGCCATTAGCCGGCAGATAAAGTCATAATCTGTCTCCTGGCTTTGCACGCAATAAATACGAGGTTGATAGCTATTGGCTAAACGAAACTCGTAGTTTTCTCCACTGATATTGGCATCTTCCAATACTTGCTTGATGATTTCTGGTGTAGTGAGCTGCTGGAAAATCTGGCTGGTCGCCCGAAATTTTAAAAACCAAAGTTTTGGTACAATTTGTAGTTGGTAGCGACTAAAACGTCGACCTACGGTTAATTGTTTAAACTGACTCACTTCTCCATGAATAAGCCGAGATTGCTGCTCATCTAACAATGTTAACAGAGCGGCTTGTTGATATAGCTGTTTGAAGTTCAAAGCAGGGTTTTCACAAACAACGAAAACATTGAAACTGTATGTATCAGATAAGTTTTCAGTACCAGTGAAAGAGACAACGCGCAGTTCATCTTCACACCCTGATACTGTAATGGTGAATTGACTTCTATTAGCGGCTACTGGCATACAACAACTTTGAGTTACTGCAGATTAACGCTTAAAATTTATACAAAGATAAGAGTAGCAGGTGTTATTAGTGCTGCATCCTATAAAATAGGTATGCAGCTAATAGAATAGAAGCGCGATGGTTTACTGACTTTTTAGCTGGTTCAGTTGTTGGCTCATATCCTTGAGCATTTGTTTAAGCTGCTTAATTTCTTGTTCTAGGGTTGCAAGCCTATCGTTATAACCTTGGTCCAGATGGTTAATAATTTCAGAGCCAGACTGCCGACGCTCAATTTTCATTGCGTAGCTACCTTGCTTATTGGCTTGGCTGATAATCGTTGGGTTGCCGAATTCATCTTGTTGAAAAGTCAGTTGGTGCTGCTTAAATATCTCTGTTAGGGCTGCTCTGGTTTTGCCATCCAGCCCCTGTTGTTTTAAAAATTCATCTACGGTTTGATCGCTAGCCAATATGGGGTCACTGAATGACAGGGCAGGTATAGCAGTTAGTATTGTTGTTAGAACTAAGCTATGTGGCTTCATATTTTATATCCTTAACTATTGAAGCAGATATACTCTTCGCTCCTAATTACCTATTAATATAGGCTCATGAGCTTGGTCATTTGATGGTCTCACCTAAAAAAGCCTTCGCATTGAGTATATATTTCCTATAAGTTAGCCACTATACGCTAGCAGACGAGTAAATGCACTGTTTGGCTTGAGTGTTAAAGTGGAGTGTTTAACCTTTAGGAGCGTCCTATTAGAGGTGCCCTTTAGCCAGCGGATAACAATAAGGCGTGTATTTACCCAAACGAAATGTTTTTAATTGTCGAATACGGTAGTTCACCGGTTGGTTGTGACTATCAAAGATAGCCATAGTGCAGCTATGGCTATCGGTATTAGCGGGTGATTGAAAAAGCGGTGTGTATTGCTCATTGGCGTTGGCATGAAACTCAACAACTATCTGGCAAATATTATTGCCATAGGGTGGTGTTCCAACAAACCAGAATGTATTCATCTTGTTGGCAGGTATCTTAATTATTTGAGGGTCAAAACTACTGCTTGCGTAATTAAAATATTCACCCTTAGAGCAATTATTTTGATTGCTGAAGATAATTCCCTGATAAAAGGTTTTCAGGGTTGCTGTTGGACCATCAAAAGTGGGTTGATAGGTAGTGGCACAAGCAGACATTAGTGTAGAGCAAATTATGGTGAAAACAGCTTTGGTCATTGGGGTAGGTGACAATTAGAGGCTAAAACATGTGAATAAAAATTTTGTCTAATATCTCACAAACCTGTTATATAGACAATAGTTTTGTGAAGCTTGAGTATTTCATCTGGCCTTTAGGATGCTGCTGAATAACACACTTTCAGCGGCTCCTTTGGGTGAATTGATAATATTATCAGTATTCAGTCAAAAATATGGTTTATTATTTGTAGAGGCTTTGGTTTAAGTGACTGAGTTTTTTTAATGGAAATCGGCTGATATAAAGTAAAATAAGAAAAAGAATAAAACAAAAGCTGTATGAAATAAGAAAAGCAACTGTGCTACTTAGTTTATAATGCCAGATCAGAGAGTCATTTAATGCTGTAACTAGCGTTATTGGCTGTAGTAGTAGAGGGGTGCTACAGCAATCACAACTATCAAACGATTTACCAATGAGAGACAAGATAAACCAAGTCATAGTAACTGAAAATAAACTACGGATTACTGTCCTTATCGATTTCATTTTATTATCACAGCAGCAAAGTCAGGTAGTGCTTTAATACTATGTCGATCATCCTGTAGCTTTTTTGCTAAGGGTGAACGCATAATAAAAGCATTACCTAAACGTTAAATTAATAGAGGTGCCCTTTAGTCGACAGGTAGGGTATTCAAGTGTGACAGGGTAGTCTACTTAAACAACAAAGTATTACCAGCTGATACTTTGGGTTGCTGTAGCTAATACTAAGCACAGCTAATATCTAGTTTGGATATTCCATTAGACAGTAAAGGCTTAGATTATGTGGGCCGAACCGTTTGCTTAATTTGCTGACAAACCTTAAGCCGTTTTTTGTTCAAGCAACTCCACAAGTTGTTGTACTTGGCGTAAGCCGTGCTCTGATATATCAATGACTTGAAAGCCAGCCCAGCTATGTTCAGGTGTGTTACTGGCTTTTAACCATAACAACTCAGCAGCCAGGTCAATCGTATCTTTACCGCCAGCAGTAAATGATATTTTGATTTGGCATTGATATAGCCGACTGACGGAAAGTGGTTTGGTTGTGATCAGCATAAAGCCTTCGGTAGAGATATTCACTAGCGCTCCCAGGCAGTCACCTGAAAGCGTGTCGTAAACATTAACAGGTTGAACTGCTTGTGTCCGTAATAGCTGACGTTTTTCCATGGTAGATACCTATTTAAACCTGCTTATGCCATTGCTAAGGCAAATGTTAAGTAACAATTTAAAAAAACATCGGGCTAAGAAATAGTAGCCGTTTGCTTCTTGCTTAAACGTCTCAATACACTGTGGATAGTATCCAGTGCACGATCCATCAGTGGAATTTTTTCTATATAACTAATTTCGGCATCTCCACTGGTAAGCTCTCTTGCTAATACTTCAATTGACTTAACAATAACTCGATTACCTGATTTATCGACAAACATATAATTCCAGGTAGTAGGGCTAAACCAAGACAACTTCATATGGGTAGGTTTTTGCTTTGCGTTAAACTTAAACCAAGTACCAAATTCCAGCGCCTTTAATTGTTTAACCAGGCTTTCATCAATTCCCTCTAAGCCATTTGGTAGGCTTTCAGTGTCGTGTTCTACTTCCATACCTGTTGGCTCTGTTTCAGCAGGTGTTGTTATTTGCTGCTTTGTTTGTGCTGGGTTGGTGGTAGTGACAGCTTCAGGCTTCATATCTGTGGGAGGCTGAGCCTTTATTGCTGCTCGTTGGCAGAGCACGATTGGTTTAATTGCTGCAGTAATATCGTTGGCCTGGTAACTGCCTAAAGCTAACAAGGTTTGCTTAATATCATGCATTAAATGAGGCTGGCGCTCTTTCAATAGCTGTTTTTCTTCCCCGGTATACTTGGGCAAGACACTCCAAAAAATTTCATCGACAATTTGCAAGGCTTTACGCCAGGCAGGGCTGTCAGTGCCATGGCGTAATAGAATAAACACCAAAACATCATGCCATTGGGTTTTGATAAACTCGATAACTGCCGGAGGTATCTTATTACTGGTTGATAACTTTTTACTAATCACCAGATTAGCTCGGTTACGAGCGGCTACTAGTTTATCCCTTCCTTTAGCTGCTTCAACGGCCCGCTTTTCAATGATATCGTTTTGTTTTTTGACTGTTTCAATGAACGTTTTAAACTCCGCTACGAGTTCATCAAATAAACTGATATCACCGCTAAAGTCTTTCACAACCCGTCGTACAATGTGTTGAATCTTTGCTAAAACACCACGCTCGTCGTTTTTGGTGGGCGGCCATAAAACAGCGGCTTGGGCCATTGAGTTTAACAGCCGACGGGCAGGGTGTTGGTGTTTTACAAAGAGCTCTTTATCAAGCAGTGCAATTTTTAGATAAGGTGTATGTAAATGGCTTAATGCTGTTTTACATACATCAGGTAAGTTTTCATCATCCAGGATAAAGTCAAACAGCATACCGACCAGATCGATAATATCGGCATCTGCCTGAGCTATCGTATGGCTTTGCTTGTTTTGGCTTAGCTCATTAACAAAGTGTTGTTGAATCTGATCAACCGGCTGAGGCTTATCAAAATTGAGCTGATCTTCCTGCAAGCTGCTTTTTTGTAAGGTACCTAGTGCAGAAAGTAATTCTTTTTGACTAAAGGTTTCAGCATTGGGTTTATCAGCCAAGTCAGAAAAGCTCAATATGCTTTTAAAGTTACAAGGCTCGTTTTCAGCGTCTACTAAATTATATTTACGTTGTAAGTCTATTAATCCATTAATGGAATCAAATAGTTGTTGACTCACTTCATCCCACTGTTCTGGAGCATGAGCCGCATAAGGGTTATTAGTGGTTAAGGCATCAACAGCTTTCTTTGCAGCTATAGAGTGCTCATTAGGCTGGCCCTGCTCGTCATTCAGAGGCTCATCTACTACTTGTTCTTTTGTGGTGCTATTGGCAGCAATAGTAGCTGCAATTTTGGCTGCTTCACTTAAAGCCGTCATGTCGCTTTCATTCGGCTGTTGAGCATTGGATTGTTGTGGTTTTGACTTGGACTTATGCTCGCTAGTGGTTCCAGTATATTTTAAGTTCGGTAATATATTGGCCTCAATAAAGTGATTATTAATGGCCTGATAGGTTGCAGGTAGTTTGGCAATAACATAAATGTCAAATAACTGATAAAGTGCTTCTTTTATTCGCCTATCAACTTGGATAGGTTGTAGTGCTTCGCTTAATACCTCAATAAGCTGTTTAGGGGCAATAGGGTTAGTTTCGTCGGTGACTTTTTGGCCGCCGACTAAAATAGATAACCGTTGATTCATGCCATATAAAACTTCTGCACACTGGCCTGCTGCACGGGTGGCAATATTAAGTAAGATCATTGATTCTTCATAAGCTTCATCATGAAGCACTGATAGCTCATCAAATGTTATTTGTTGGCCATCTTCAGTATCTGTGGGTTTTGGCGTAAAGGAATCAATGAAGTGTTGAAAACGTGCGGATAGTTTTTGGTGGAAATCCCGCTCAACCTGTGGCCGCTGAATACGCAACTCTCTCATCCCATCAAAAAATAGCGACTGGATCTTATTGCTTTCAGCTTTGTCTGCTGCATCAAATAGCGCATCATCAACATGGTCAAACATTTCTGCCAGTGCTTTGGCAGTAAAGTTCATCATAGACTTGCGACATGCTTGTAATAGTTCGGCATGCTGACTATTGCCATCTCTAAATTGAGGGTGCTTGCTATGTAAGTTAACTACTTTGGAGTTATCCTGCTTGCTCATAGGGATCCTTGTGAAGTGAATCCATGCAAATCGTTGAGACTAATCTAAGGAACGTGCACGAAATAACTTACAGTTTTGGCTCCAATCCATCCCGCTTGGCTGTGTTGCAAAAACTCGACGTAGGCCCACTATGCCTTCTTTTTTGCGCCTTGCCAAACGGGCACCTTGGAATAAAAAGCTAGCAAGTTATTTCGTGCACGTCCCTAAGATTCTAAGCAAAAGTAGCCGGAAGATAAATTTTAAGAGAACGCTGGGCTACGGTTACACGCGTAATCAATATCACTGACTATATAAGCGGTAGCACTACTAACTACTACTAGTAGTATAGTAGTTGCCTAGTTATTGCATTGGCAAACCAGTAAAACCACTTATAAACTAGCGCTTAGCTTAGTTAAAAAGCCAGTATGCCTTTAGGTAAGCTTCAACTGCCGCAGAAAAAAATTAAGAATTTTTACGCTAACCCTTGACAGTTTTTCTCACTAAGGTATTATGCGCGCCACCAACGTTGAGGGGGCAGCCAAAACTGCTTCTAAAACAAGCTTCTAAAGCAGGTGGGCTTTTAATCTGTAGGATTTTACGTAAAAATCTGGTTAAATGAAGCTGGTCACTTTACAGAGGATGATTAAACTAGTAAGTTATCCGTCCGCTGTTGAAGATCCCCGATAGCTCAGTTGGTAGAGCAAATGACTGTTAATCATTGGGTCACTGGTTCGAGTCCAGTTCGGGGAGCCACTCGGGGTATAGCGCAGTCTGGTAGCGCGCCTGCTTTGGGAGCAGGATGTCGGGAGTTCGAATCTCTCTACCCCGACCATTTTCTAAGGGTCGTTAGCTCAGTTGGTAGAGCAGTTGGCTTTTAACCAATTGGTCGCTGGTTCGAGTCCAGCACGACCCACCATTTCCAAATCTACTTCTTCTTATAGTTAAATCTTTTCAGTTTTTTAAATCCCCTTATTGCTTCTTGTAACTATATAAATAGCTTTTCGTTAGCTGGTTATGCTGTTTACATAAAGCCAGGCAATGAGTCTACTGAGCAGGCCAAAGCCAACTACCACTAAAGTAATAATTAAAAGTAGCTTCATGGGTTTAAATGGCTGTCGTTCTACTTGATTAACAGGGGTGTTAAGAAACTGCTCCACCCGTTTCATGTCTTCTTTGGAAAGTTTGTTGTTGGTCATTTCACCACTTCTATATTTTTAGCCTTTTCCCTAAGAGGCTGTTGAAAAGGTATTCTTAGCACCCTCTCCCTCTGGGAGAGGGTGTATTTATTTTGAAGGGCTTTGAGTAGACTTTCATAAAATCCCCCTCAATCCCCCTTCTTCAAAGGGGGAGGTAATAGTTACAACATCTCAATTGCTACAGCGGTTGCCTCTCCACCACCAATACATAGCGAAGCAACTCCTCGTTGTTTGCCATAATGCTTTAACGCATACATTAAGCTAATAATGATTCGTGAGCCGGTAGAGCCAATCGGATGCCCCTGGGCACAGGCGCCACCATGTACATTCACTTTTTCATGGGGTAAACCGTGTTCTTGCATGGCGAGCATCGTCACCATGGCAAAGGCTTCATTAATTTCAAATAAATCCACTTGGTCAGCATGCCATCCCACTTTATTAAATAAGTTGGTCATCGCACCTACTGGAGCAGTAGTAAATAATGAAGGGTGTTGTGATTGGGTCGCATGGCCAACAATTCTTGCCATGGCTTGAATACCTCTTGCTTCGGCCTCAGTTTCTGGCATCAGGACCAAAGCAGATGCACCATCTGAAATTGAGCTGGAGTTGGCAGCAGTAATCGTACCGTCTTTACTAAATGCAGCGCGTAAGTGAGGGATTTTGTCTAGTTGAGCATTGCCAGGTTGTTCGTCAATTTTAACAATAGTCTCCCCTTTACGAGTTTTTACAGTAACTGGCGTAATTTCTGCGTCCAACTTGCCTGACTCAATCGCTTGCTGAGCTCGTTTTAAGGAGGTAATTGCAAAGTTATCCATATCTTCTCTGGATAGGCTATGTTTATCGGCGGTCTCCTGAGCAAAAGACCCCATCAAACGACCGGTTTCAGCATCTTCCAAACCATCTAGAAACATATGGTCTTTAACTTCGGCATGGCCCATTCGATAACCGCTGCGAGCTTTATCCAGTAAGTAAGGGGCATTGGACATACTCTCCATACCGCCAGCTACCATAATTTTATTCGTACCTGCTTTTATAAGGTCATGGGCCAGCATAACGGCTTTCATGCCAGATCCACATAGCTTATTAATTGTTGTACAGCCAGTCGCAGGTGGGAGCCCAGCTAATAATGATGCCTGGCGGGCAGGGCCTTGTTTTAGCCCTGCAGGCAACACACAGCCCATAATCACTTCTTCAATTTCTTCTGGTTTCAGGTGGGAGCGGTTGAGAGCTTCTTTTATTGCAGCAGCACCTAATTGTGGTGCAGTAACAGAGCTTAGTGCACCTTGAAAGCCACCCATTGGGGTACGAGCACCATTGACGATAACAATCGAATCCTGACTCATGATCTATCCTAATTGGTGATAATAGCGTTATTTTTTGATATGACTTTATCGTGCTCCACCGGTTTTGGCTAGCCCAAAATATTTCAGTACTGTAAGTCAGTTAACGTATACTAGATTTTGAGCAAATGTAACAAAAAGGTAGATAAAATTTTTACAGAAATATTAAATAGAAATATTAAAACAAAAAGGAATTTCCGGTAATGAAAACCAAGATAATTGACCCTACTCAATCTGCTTATAATTACCCCTTACTGCTGAAACGACTGTTACTCTCTGGTGGCCGTTATGAGCCCAATCGAGAGATTGTTTACCGTGATCAAATGCGCTACAACTATTCCACATTAAAAGAACGCATCTGTCGGCTAGCTAATTTACTGGTAAAAGCAGGGGTAAAGCCCGGTGATGCAGTGGGGGTGATGGAGTGGGATAGCCACCGTTATCTTGAGTGTATGTTTGCAATTCCGATGATTGGGGCCATTATCCATACGGTTAATATACGGCTGTCGCCTGATCAGGTGTTGTATACCATGAATCATGCAGACGACACATTGGTACTAGTCAATGATGAGTTTTTACCGATTATTGAAGGTATTCATGACCAGCTAAAAACGGTCACTAACTATGTGCTGCTGTCTGATAATAAAAATGCAGCAGTGCCTGACAAATTACCTTTTATTGGCGAATATGAACAGTTATTGGCTGAGGCCGATTCGCACTATGATTTCCCGGATTTTGATGAAAATAGCGTAGCAACAACTTTTTATACAACAGGCACTACCGGTAACCCTAAAGGAGTATATTTCACTCACCGCCAGTTAGTGTTGCATTCATTAGTCATTGCCCAGGCACTGGGCACCTTGTCTGGACATGATTTAATGAAGTCTTCTGATGTGTACATGCCTATTACCCCGATGTTTCATGTGCATGGTTGGGGGGTGCCTTACGCAGCGACCATGTTAGGTGCAAAGCAGGTTTATCCTGGCCGATATGAGCCAGAAATGCTGCTCAAGTTGTATATGACAGAAAAAGTTTCTTTCTCCCATTGTGTGCCGACCATTATGTTTATGATTGTTCAGGCAGCCAAGGCCAATAATATTAAGTTTGATAACTGGAAAGTCTTAATTGGCGGTTCCGCATTACCCAAAGGGCTGGCTGTTGCAGCAAGAGAGGTGGGGATTCATCTGAATGGGGCTTATGGTATGTCCGAAACCTGCCCTCTATTAGCTGTTGCTTATTTAAATGATGAACTACAGGCGCTAAATCCTGATGAGCAATTGAATTATCGGATTAAAACGGGCATTCCTTCAGCGCTGGTTGATTTAGAAGTAATGGATGAAAATGGCAAGTTATTACCTCATGATGGTAAGTCAGTAGGCGAAATAGTGTGCCGTACGCCCTGGTTAACTCAAGGCTATTTTAAAGAGCCAGAAAAGAGTGAAGACTTATGGCAGGGAGGGTGGTTACATACAGGCGATATGGCCACTATTGACGAGTTAGGGTTTGTGCAAATTTGCGATCGCATGAAAGACATTATTAAAACCGGTGGTGAGTGGATTTCATCCCTTGATTTAGAAAACCTGCTTTCACAACACTCGGCAATAGCAGAGGCTGCTGTTGTGGGCATACCTGATGATCGTTGGGGAGAGCGGCCTTTTGCTATGTTGGTGTTAGAAAAAGATCAAACGGCAACGGCGGAAACCATTAAACAACATTTACAAACATATGTTGATACAGGTGAAATTAATAAGTGGGCGATTCCTGATCGTATAGAATTTGTCGAGGCAATTCCTAAAACCAGTGTCGGGAAAATAGATAAAAAGAAAATTCGAGCAGATATCCAATAATCAGAGGCCATAAACAACTATTAGAGGTGCTCTTTACTACTCTTATAAAGGGATTTATTATCTTGAAAAATTTATGGTCTTTAAGAGTAGTATACCCAATACGAATGGTTTTTAGGTGCGGCCATCAAGTGACGAGGCTCCATGAGCCTATAAATAATAGGTGATTGGGGCGAGGAATGAAGATAACAAAACCTAGAAATCATTCGTGAAGGGTATATACCCAATACGAGTCATTGCCCATCAGCTACACTTAATGGGATTAAAATCGGCTTTTGTTTTCCCAAGGAGGGGGGTATGTCGTCGCAACATACCATCGCAATTTATGATGAGTCATTCAATGGTCCTTTAACCCAACGGCTTACTCAATACTTTGAAGTAATCCCTTTAAAGGTTGCCGATGACTGCTTTACTGCTGCTGAAAATCCGGCTGTTGATGTCATTGTGTTACGGGTGATAGGGAGTGATGAGCAACTACTAACCTTGTGCCAACAACTCTATGAGTTTGATCAGGGCAATAATATTTCAGTGGTATTGGTGGCGGACTGCCAGGAGCTAGACTTTAAAGTGAAAGCGCTGGAAATGGGGTGCCATGACTTAATAGCAAGTACTGTGTCAGACCAGGAGTTGAGTGCTCGTATAACGAAAGAGATATTCCACTCGATTGCCAGCCGGCAGTTGAAGAAAAGATTGCAGTTAAAAATACCTGAGTTTGCTGAAGATAAGCAAAAATTTTTGTTAAATACCGTTATCGATTTTAACTTAGAGGCACTGCAGACTGAGAATATTGATGAGTTGAGTCAGCAACTATTTAAAACCATGAGGGCCTTTAATTTAGAGTGCAGCTTGCAATTACGCTGTCATAATTCAGTAAAAAATATGGAAGCTCATGGTATGGCAAAGGCGCTGGAGTCGCAGTTGCTTGATCAGTTAAAAGGAATGGGAGAGCGCTACCAGTTTGGTAAAAAAATGATATTTAATTATGGTGATGTTTCATTGTTGGTTAAAGTCATTCCTGAGCAAATTAAGCAAGATAAAGATTTAGTATTTACGCTGATTGAAAAAATCCTTCAAGTCATTGATCGCCAACTATCTGTGTTAGAAGAGAGAAACCTGCTTAAAGAACAGCGAGAAATAATGAAAATGTTAGTTCTGAGGGTTCATCGTTATGTGCAAAAGACAGGGGATAGCTGTCAAGAAGTAATACAACAAGTAGCGACTATGACGGAAAAGACCACTCAACAACTTGTGCAGGCTATTGCTCGTTTACCTATTGATGACAATGACTTGAGTTATTGTGAAGAAATTATTAACCATAATACCCATCAGTTTAATGCATTGCTTGAGCGGGGTAGCTGTTTAGATGAAGACTTTGAGCAGATGATATGTCGGATGGCAGATATCGTTCTCTCTAATAAAGCCACTGATCGTGTGAGATTGATCTCTGAGTTACTGACCAGAAAGCCAGTCTAATCTTTAGTTATTGTTCAATAAAGTGGTGAGAGATTTATCAAAAGTGCAAGACACTCGGTAGATAGGTACTGGAATTGTGTTTTGAGGTATGCTCATTCACAAGTGATTTTTAAGCTTCGCATAGGGTATGAGCGCAGTTCACCCTTTATATAGGCCCATGGGGCTTCGTTATGCGCTGGCCACCCCTAAAAAACCACTCGTATTGGATATATATCTTTTTTATGCCGATTTCACAAACTTTGATCGTTTACTTTTTGTCGTCAAACAATGAGGTTACAATCGGCTGAACTAAAAAAGTGGCCAGTAGGTCACTATTGCTTTATGAAAGTAATCCACTTTTTGTATAGGATGCTTATATGATAAAGAAAATTGCTGCAACAACTTTGGCTGTAACAGTGCTGGCGGGCTGCCAAACGACCAACCCTTATACCGGGGAGGAAGAGTTTAATAAAACCTCAAAATACGGTGGGATTGGTGCACTAGCCGGTGCTGTAGTGGGTGGTTTGGCTGATGGTAAAAAAGGTGCCCTTAAAGGTGCAGCTGCAGGTGCTGCGGCAGGTGCTGGGTATGGCTACTATGTTGACCGGCAAGAAGATAAGCTAAGAGCGCAACTTCGTGGTACAGGTGTACGGGTACAGCGTCAAGGCAATCACTTACGCTTAATTATGCCAGGTAACATCACCTTTAATACTAATTCATACGACATTCAGGCTGGGTTCTATCGAGTACTCAACTCAGTATCAACTGTGTTGAAAGAATTTGATAAGAATGGTGTTGAGGTTGTTGGCCACACTGATAGTACTGGTGGTTATCAATATAACCAGCAACTGTCGCAGAAACGGGCGCAAAGTGTTGCTAGTTACTTGATCAACCAAGGTGTGACACCAAACCGGGTCAGTTATTATGGTGCCGGTCCTGACAACCCGATTGCTGATAATAGTTCGACGGGTGGTCGCCAGCAGAACCGCCGGGTAGAAATTAACCTGAAGCCGCCTGCTCAGTATTAATCCTTTCTACCCTAATTTATGCAACGTTAGGGTATACTCACCAGAAGGTAAGCTTTACCTTCTGGTGAGTTTGATTGCTAGCGCTGCTACAAATCCCCAAACCCAATTAAAAAATACAACAAATACTGGTGTCAGTAACCCAAGCTCAAGTCCAGCCATACCTTTATGGGCCTTATAGGGGAATACCACAAACAGTTGAACAGCCGTTGGACCTAAACTCAACAGGCTGCCTTTAAGCAATAGTTTAGATTTCATAAAAGGCAATAAAAACAATAGTCCCCAGATACCACCCCATACAATACGTGGGTAAAGCCAATCAGGGCTTAAAAAAGGGGCAATAGCAACATCCATTGCTCTGGTAATACCGAAATAGCCAAATGACCAAACCGTTAAGCTATTGGCAAGAGCACCCAAACAACCTGCCGAGAAATAAATCATTAGTTTTTTCATTGATATGCCATCAATCAGTTATGAGCTGAGTTGGTCGTAGGTCAATTCTGCCAACCCCAGTAATTGATCGCGCGGTAATTCACCTGTTAATGCATAACCTAATTCGCGGTCTACCCAATAGAATACACCTACCTTATTAGTTTGGGTGTAGTGAAAGGCGGTTTCACGATTTTCTGTTGCATCATGGCGAACATAAAGAGTAAGGCGATTGCCAGCATTATTTTCGTACATAAAATGCGCAACAGGGCCTTTGTCACCTGGTAATAGACGTCCACCGACTAAACGGTAACCACGGCTTGTTAGTTGAGGGATACGCAGCTGAATACCCAATCGTTTTGAAAGCCACTTAACAAGATGAGCTTCTTGATCTGCTCTTACTTCAACGGGGTGGCGCACTTCAGGGGTGTAAACCACATGCGCTAAAGTCGCCTGTTGAGCAATGGGTAAAAACGATGGTGGAGGGGTGGCAGCAATAGGAGGAATGTTTTGTTCTTGAGTGTACTTACCTTGAAGGTTAAAACCAACTATTCCACCGAAAGTCATCCAGGCAACAGCGGCAGCAACCCGAAACCAGGCTGATCTCTGAGCAGCAGGGCGGCGAGCAGCTAGTTTTAAATGATTGGGTATAGGGGCTGATAACTCAGCAGTAAAATCTTGCTGGATGAGTTGTTGCTGCTTTTTCCAATTATTTATTTGATTCGCTTCTTCAGGGTGTTCTGCTAGCCATTGCTCAAGCTCGTTGTGACGGGCTGGATCCAGTTGGTTGTCCACATAGGCATGTAGTTCATTTTCACTTGGCTTGTTCATTTCACAATCCTCAGCGAATGCGGGTGGCTATCATTGCTTGGATTATTATTGTTAGCAAGTATGGTGGCCAGTTTGGCACGGGCTCGGGAGAGTCTTGACATCACTGTCCCTTGGGGAATACCGAGAATTTTTGCTGTGTCAACGTAGGAATATTCTTCAAGGGTGACCAGCAGCAGCACTTCGCGCTGTTCAATTGGCAGTTGAGCAATAGCGACTCGGATATCACGTAGCTCCAAAGCATCAGCTTGGGTAGCTCGGCTGCTGGGCTCTTCATTGAGTTCATGGTAAGGGTCGGGCTGTGGTATGCGGCGACGATATTGGTTAACAAACACATTGTGCATAATTGTCATTAACCATCTATCCAGCCGACTACCACGTCGAAATAATGATAGCTTTCTCCAGCCTCTTTCCAACGTGTCTTGCACTAGGTCATCTGCTGCGTGTTGGTCGCCTGTTAGAGCAATCGCATAACGGCGCAAGCGGGGTAAATGAGCCTCAAAGCTATCCATACATCACCTCAAGAACAGCAATGATTATTGAACAACATGCCATACATTTTTAAAGCCATCGCCAGTGGTATCACCTGGTTTTTGGTCTTTAATCCAAAAGTATAGGGGCTTGCCCTTAATCGCCCACTGTTTGCTGCCATCATCTCGGGTAACAATGGAAAAGTCCCCGCTAGGCTTAGCCGCTTTGTCTGCATATAAAGGGGGCCAATTGACCGCACATTTGCCATTACAAACGCTTTTCCCTGAATTGGCGACATCTTTATCAAAGGTATAAAGCGTCATGCCATTATCCCCTACCAAAATGCCATTTTGTTTTTGAGCTGGCCCGTGGCCTGCATTAGCACAAGCAGCAGTGGTCGCAATAAATAGTGCGGCAGCGGTAAGACGTAGTTTATGCATCGAGTTACTCCTATTAAATAAATAAAACTATTAGCGAAAAGTAGTTTGTTGCTTTTCGCTAACAGTCATACTCATTAACAACTTGATTAGTGGAGTTATTCCCGAGCAATAATAAAAAAGTTTGTCGGTTATTTTAAATATCTATCCTATAGCCCTGTATTTTCTCCACGCGCAGAGTGTCTACCTTTGAAACCAGGGCCTTGTTCGCAATTAAAACGTTTTTTATGCTGCTGACGACGCTCTTTACGCTTTTCATGAAGTTGCTGGAATTTATCAATTTGTTCTGCTGATAAAACACTGGACAGCTGACTAACAGTGCTTTGATGTATTTGCTCCATTTCAGCTTGAATTTGTGGCCGATACTTTTCATGAATTGCACAACGTTGTTTACGCTGGTTGCTCATGATGGATTTAAATGCTTCTTTTTGCTCAGCAGTAAGGGATAGTTCCTTGGCAATCTTAGGTCCTTTATGCTTTCCAGGATGGGGTTCACTCCAGGCTAAGTTGTTGAAAGCTAAAGGAAGCGTCAGTGCCATTGCTGCTAAGCCATAACCTAGTTTGTTCATTGTGTGGTACCTCGTTCGTTGCTGTTGTTTGTTGATGATTTAAAGGTACGTAACAAATGAGGAAGAAATGTGAACGAAATAAGGAACTTGCCATTCGCTAAGAGTATAGCCAAAGCGAAGGGTTATTTATCTCCCTAAGAGGGTGTTGCAAAAGGTGATGAGCGAAGCAAAGACAAGGCAAAAATCGGCGAAAAGGCGGAGTTTATACTTAATAAATGAGTACTTTGAGCCGATTTTTAACGCTGTATTTGCAAGCGCAGTAGTTTTGCGACAGCCTCCTAAGGTGCTAGCCACTTGGTGTACTGACTCCTCCCCAACAACCAACTCGCCAGTAGCGCTAAGCCCCCAGCCAGACTGACCCAACAGAATATCGTCAATAAAGGGTTAGCAAAGTAAAGCTCATACTCTTTTAATGGCCAAAGAAAAATAGGGTGAATAAAATATAAACCGAGGCTGTATTGACTGACAAAGCTGACGACTTTTTTACAATAGCCTTTGATAAAACGGCTGCAGTATAAAAGAACCACAAATACCATGCCTGCAATGAGCACCCGATTAAGGGTTTTATAAGACAACCAGCGGCCAACAGTAAAGTCATTATTTTCTAAACTAAGACTAACCACCATTGCTATGGTGGTAATAGTAGCGGCTAACCCAGCTAGCACTAGTAACCAGTTAACCCCTTGTATGGGGTGCTGCCATAATAAGTAACCGAAAACTAAATAGCCTGAGTAAAGCACTAATTTATGAGTAAATGCTCCATCAAAATAAAATAAATGACAGCCTGATGCTGTTAACCAGGCTAACAATAATAGGTATAGAAAAATAGGCTGATCGCTTTTTACCAATGACTTAAGTAGCGGGATAACGAAATAAAGCGGGATAAAGTAATAAAAGAAGCCCAGATGATAATAGCTAGCTTTTTTATAAATAGTTTGTAATTTGGTTATTATTATATCAGGGTTAAAGCCTGTGTAAGTAAGCCCAGAAAAGCAAAGATAAAATAATGACCAGGCTAAAAAAGGAATAAATACTTTAAGTAATCTACGTTTGGTATAATAAGTAAGGTTAAAGGGGCGACTATCATGCAGTAATAATGCGCCTGAAATCATTATAAAAATAGGAACAGCCCAACGAAAAAAACTATCAACACTAACGGCGATTAACCAATCATTAAGCGGAACTTCATTGAGTAACTGACGGTATGGGCTGATAACATGAATAGCAACAACACCAATTGATGCAATGCATCGCATAAGATCAAAAGCAATCTCTTTATCTTGCTGCATAAGAGCCCCTTAAAACACAATTTAAGGAGTTCACTTTGCCATTGATAATTGCTTAAATCTTATTGAAGATTTTAAAACTTTAAACCGAACTTGTTTAAATATATAAATAAATTCATATACAGGAAATAATTAACAAAATTATTCACGAAAGGTGTAACCCGCTCCATATACCGAATGAATAATTTCTTGCTCATCATGAATAAGGGCAAGTTTTTTGCGAATTTTTTTGATATGGCTGTCAATGGTTCGGTCACTGACTATTCGGTGATCTTCGTAAATTCGCTCCATCAACTGTTGACGATTGAAGATTCTGCCTGGTTTATCTACCAGTATCTGCAATAATTTAAACTCAATGGCAGTCAGTGGAACAGGTTCATTAAAATAGGTGGCTGATAGCTGCTCTGCGTCTAGCTGCAAAGGACTGGCAGTGGTTTCAGTATTTGGCTGGGGGTGAATACGACGTAACACGGCTTTCACCCGAGCGACCACTTCTCTAGGGCTATAAGGTTTGCAAATATAATCGTCGGCACCTAGCTCAAGGCCTAATAAGCGGTCTATTTCATCAACCCGGGCTGTTACCATAATAATGGGAACATTGGAAAAGCTTCTTATTGCTTTGCATATTTCTAAGCCATCCATTCCAGGTACCATTAAATCCAGCAAAATTAGCTCTGGTTGATTAGCTTTCACCCAGGCAACGACCTCAGTACCTTCATGAAGCATTGAGGGGTTAAAACCTGCATGCTGAAGATAATCGGCCAGCAACTGAGCTAGTTTGACTTCGTCTTCGACAATCAGAATTGGCTTCATAATTTACTTAGTTTCTTAAAGGGCGTTGAAAATAAACTTAGTGCCTGATATGGAATAACAGGCTATTCTTCGCCGCTCTTGAAGAGCCATCCCTGGCTCATCAAGAGCTAAAGCAACATCCATGTTGCCGCTACAAAATAGCCTGTTACACCATATCCATTAATTTTTGCGATACTTTCCTAAAGCGGTAAAGCAATCATTAATTTTAAACCCCCAAGAGCAGAGTGCTCTGCCTTGATTGTGCCATGATGCCCATCAACAATCGCTTTAACAATCGCTAACCCCAAGCCAGACCCGCCTTTGTCTCGCTGCCTGGCGCTATCCACGCGATACAGCCGCTCAAATAATAAGGGAAGGGCGGAGTCTGGTACACTGGGTGCCGAGTCTTCCCAAGTGATAGTGATAGCACCATTTTGTTGCTGAAGGCTAACCTGAATACGACCAGGATTGTCTGGTGTACTGTCTGTATAATGGATGGAATTGACTAACAGATTAGTGAACAACTGCTGTATTCGGTTGGAGTCAACAGCGATTGTTGTGTTTTCACTAATGTCAGACTTAATGGTAAGTGCTAGATTGTGGGTGCTGATGAGTTGGTTGTGTCGCTCAAGCATATTGTGCAGGATAGGCATAATAGCCTGCTGAGAAAGCTGGTAGCTAACGGCACCGATATCTTCAAGGGCTAAATGATGTAAATCATTCACTAAATGGGTGAGTCGGCCAAGGTCCATTTTTAACGATTGAATACTGTCTTGGTTAAGAGGGCGAATGCCATCTTCAATGGCTTCCATTTCCGCTTGTAATACACTAATAGGGGTGCGTAATTCATGAGCAATATCAGCGAGCCATTGTTTACGCAGCTGTTCCTGTTGGCTTAATAACTGGCTCAGGATATTAAAATCATTGGCGAGTAAGCCCAGCTCATCGCGTTGATTTGTCGATAATGGTGAATGGGCCTGGCGATTTGCCAATTGATCCATGGCTATACGTAACCGTTGAATCGGTTTAACGATGGAACTGGCTAAAGGAATGGCCAGCAGGGCCATGATAATTACAACAATTGCCGTAATAATAATCATCAGCTTTTGATGCTTTTCAGCAAAGGCAATGTCGTTAAACTCAGTCAGCTCTTTACGGGGGATTAGCCCAACATAGCCAACCACTTGTTGCTGATATTCAATAGAATGCAACAGTGGTGTTACTGTGTTAGGCACCCTGCCTACCAGTAATTGTTTATCTTGATCAAACAGCAAAAAACGGCGTACATATCTCCTGAAAGGTGGTGGATGTTGAGTAAGGCGGTTAGCTAACCGAGGAGATAAGGCAGAAATGACTAACTCGCCCCAGCGGGGAGGGTGAATCACAAGCCCTTGCCAGTTTTGGTATTGCTCATAATAACGAGTGACAGCAGGCGCCAGTTTTTCAAGTTGAGCACTGTCACGTTGGTTAATGTAGCGAAGAAAACCACGATCAAAGCTCCACTGCATAAAGCTATACATGGTTAAAGCTACCAGGCTAGTAGCGATAACAACCAAAATGCACAGCTTCCAGCGAATGCTGAGAAATATTCTAGGGGGTGGAGGCAGGCTTGATTTGTCGTTCATGGTTTTATACTAACCATGAACAGTGAGTTCAGCAATATAAAGCTAAGTAAGGAAGAAGGCAAAGCCGACTAAAACTACCTTGCACTATCAATAATCTGATTGATTTTATACTGCAGGTAAATGTTGGTGAAAAAGAAAGTTTTAATGCCTCCAGCAAAATACTTATCACCTCTTTTTGAACCAGTCAGTTCATTAAGCCGGTTTCTAAATGCATAAAGCCAAATGATATAGACAACTGTCATGGTTAAAGAAATAAAGCCAAGTAGGGCAAGTGAAGCCAAACTAGAAATGAAAAACAATGACAGTATCATTGCAACGTACCCAACTAAGGCTATTCCTGTTAATACACCAGAAATAGGTCTTTGGGTAATAGAGTTGAGTACTTTTGTTCTCTTGTGGAACCAAACTGGGTAGTAGATAAAGCCAAAAAACATCATAAAAAAGAATACACCCCAAGCACTAAAACGAGGGAATGCACTAATGTTTTCAATGGCTTTATTACTATTTAAACTTGCATCAGGTGCTGCATATGGACTAGACATAACTACTTTTTTACTCCTTAGGGTTGTTTGTGTTAAATTTTTAGGAAAACCTGCTTTTTATGGAGTGAACTACTAACTCTCACCATCAATAATCTGATTGATTTTATATTGCAGATAAATATTAAAAAACAAGAGAGTAAAAATACTGCTCACAAAGTATTTGTCACCTTTGTTAGAGCAGGTGACTAGGTTTAGCCTATCTTTAACCGCAAAAAGCAAAACAATATAAATAATAATGAAAATTAAGGTGATAATTAAATTAATCATTATCATGACTATGTCTTCCGCCGCAAATGAAGCAGCGAAAGACGCGATGTAAGTAAACATGGTTAGGTTGATTAAAACCGGAGAAATCACCTTTGGTGAAAACTGATTAATCAATCGGCTACGGTGGTATAACCAGTACATGCCGTAGATACCACCCGTGATAAAAGTAAATAAAAAAACCAACCAGGCACTGATTCTTGGTAAAGTGGATATTTCCTGTATTGGTTCTTGAGCAACTTTTAAGTTGACATCGGGTACTGCGTATGGGTTTGACATAGTTTTTTGTTTACTCCGTAATGATGATTTATTTATTGAAATAGCCAGACTCTATCTTTTTTATTATATACATTAACCCATCATAACCATAATCAAGTTTCATCAGCTTATTCTCTAATAGCTCATCTCGAATTTCATCTTCTTGATCATAATTTAATACTTCATATAGTGTTTTTACTGGTTTGGGTGGGGTATGTTGATATACACGAACGTCGTATTCATCTTGATAAAAGATATCTGAGTGAGTTGCTCCCAGTAGGGAAATGCCTTCAATAATTTCTTCTGGCATCCACTCGCGTTTATTAACAGTTAGCTCCCAGATTAACTCTTGTTTTCCCACCTTTTCTAAATAATCAGGGTCTTCTATAGATTCTATAAATTCAAAAGCGTCTTGTTCACTCTCTTCCACTTCATCATCGAAATCTGGCCTGGTATCTTCATGTAGAAACCAGTAAGCTCGGTCAAGTTGTTTTTTTGTAGCAAAACTACTTTTGGCCCATAAGGTGAAAAATGGCATAATGACTTCCTCTTAACACTAACTAATAAATTTACTTATCAAATATTGGCTTTTCAGTCTTAACTTTTTTCCATATATCAAGTAAAAAGTTGGGTGCTATGCCTGACTCTAAAATATCGTAAATTTTTTTACCATATTCAATATGCTGTGAATAAAATTCGTCTTGTAGTTTTAACCCATAAAGTAAACTATGCATATCAATCTTTAAACTGTTAATTGAGTATTCATCTTCAAACTCTTTTTTATTTAAATATTTGAAGCAATCAACCATAAGAGGAATTAGGTATTGATAAGGATCGTATGGGTTTGATTTTATACCCTGTTTAGTTTTTTTTGTAAAATATTCTCCGCAACCACCAAATATATATATAAAAGTAGTATTGGCGTCTTTCCATGGAATAATTTTAACATCTCTTTTTTCTATTAAGATTTTTTCATCTGTATAGTGATCACTTAATACAAAAAACTTGACCATTCTTTCTTCTAGGCCACCAAAGGCGCCATACTCTGTATATACGCCGCCCTGGTTTGCACTATCAAAAAATAGTCTTCTGTTGTCCTCGTAGGTGTTTATTGAATGAGGTATAGGGTAGTTATCAGTCATAGCTTCCCAATGACTAACCCAGCGTTTTTTACTGGTATCGGGATGCAACCACATACTAACTAGAAGATGCAGCCAATAAAAATCGGCATCAAAGTCTTCTACTAGCTTTTGATAATCACCATTTATATTTAATTCTTCATCTTTGCCAGTTAAAAAATATTGTTTTAAATATTTGTGTTCTTCTCTTTCAATAAATAGCATGTGATTTTTTAATGAATATTTTACATGCTTCCACTCAGCTTTGCGTTTTTTTATCCAGCTTGGATCATTTATATCGATTGTTGTCATAATTGTATACTCCTTAACGATTTCTTACCAGCTCATCAATAACTAAGTCGCTAATGCCATTAAATATAGTGTTTTTAGCATTTAACAAAAACCAACGCTTAACCGTAATGATGTTTATTTCCTTATTTGCTCTTTTCTTGCTATCGGGATAATTAAACTCATTTGAGTTTCGATAACCGAGTGATATCGACCCTTTGCCTGTACCTTGTCCCTTTTTAGGTAGTTTTGCCATACTGTTTCTGACAATTTTTAATTGGTCTGGAGTTGGGCCTGCAATAGTGGTTAATTTAAAACCTTGTAGATACCACTCAACACCACTTGATAGCTGCATTTCTTCAGCTGTTTTATTTTTGGGTATTAATTTGTTAAATGTCGATGCAACTTTGTCTAAGTAGTATTGTTTATGGTATGAATATTTACTTTCTGCCTTTTTGGTGGTTGCCTTAGTGTTTTGGCTTCTACTATCTAAGTCCCATGGTTTCCATTTGTTAGTAAATTCTTTACCTATTTCTGTACCTTTCCAACTTTTTTTGTTTGAAGGTTTTTTTCTTCCTTGTATAGATTTTACTTCTATCCAAATAGGCTTTTCGTGCTCTGTATTAGCAACAACAATATCTGGGTAACGCCCATATTGTTTTTTAGGGGTTAGGTTGACAATTTCACCCTTTTGATTTCCCCATAGACTAATTTTCTTATATGGTTCAATGGCCAAAATTTCACCACCTAAACCTGCTTCATGTTTTAAGTGCATAACAGCAATCATGGCCAAATGGAATTGGTCACCAATATTGTCATTTTTATAAAAGCCTGAGTTTAGTGGTGAAAAGAATGCAGAGTAATATAAACTTCGGATTTTATCTTTTACTTTCGGGATTGTTATAGATTTACACTTATTGGTTTTACAAATTCCATTCATTTTGTCTTCTAAATAAGCGACAACCCCCATCATAACTAACATTGGTATTCGT
The DNA here is from genome assembly GCF_028858535.1 of Spartinivicinus poritis. NCBI lineage: Bacteria > Pseudomonadati > Pseudomonadota > Gammaproteobacteria > Oceanospirillales > Zooshikellaceae > Spartinivicinus > Spartinivicinus poritis. The sequence continues at coordinate 87,609 of NZ_JAPMOU010000013.1, read as the reverse complement.
GAGCTTACTTTTCCTCTATTGCTTCTTCCTCTAAATAGGTTGAATGCATATCGGCGACCTTTATTTGATGTTATAGCAGCACCAGCTTTTACAGTCAGTTCTTTATGAACTAACTGTCTTAGATCTACATTATCAAGGGCTGCTTCTCTAACCTCATGAAGTGTTTTAGTTAATACTTCTCCAGCATTTTTGGGTGCAGATTTTTGAATACCTTTAAATGCTTCATTGATCATTTGTCCCAGACGTTTTCCTTCGGCTCTTTTTCTTTTTGTACTTTTTGATGCATAAGCCTGATCCACCAAGAATGATAAAGGCAACTCTGGTTGATTATTCTCTGCCACCAGGTTAACTAAGGGGGGTAGCCCATCACCTTCCCAGCCGTTGGTGGGGAGGGCCAGGTAGTTTACCCAGCTCCAAAAGTCTTCGGTACTGGAGATGGCATTGACCATGATGGGTATCATCTGTCGTGCTTCTTCGTCTGATAGTACTTCTGCAACAATAAATAAGAAGGGCAGTAGAGGCTCAACCACTTTAAAACTTCGGGTTTTGACCACTTTATCTGTTACATCACCAATTACCCCAGCAAATAACTTAATAAACTTGCGGTTGGCTGGCTTGGCAATAAACGGTTTAATCACCTTCATAAAGGGTGAAAGAGGTTTGGCTAGCGGTACAATATCCACGATAACAATAGCTGCATTCATGGCTAAGGCAACGGCATCAAACTCCTCCATATTGCCTTCAATTAAATAGCCTATTTGCTCAATAACAACCTCAAACTCCTCCACTGGGAAGAAGAAGCCTAAAATATCACCAAATAAACCGGCATGAGCTTGTGGAACTACGTAATTGAGTATATTGGTTGGGTATGGATCAGGTGCAATATCAGTGATGGCGGCATATTGAATGGGAGGCCCGATTAACCCCACATCAGCAATATGAGTGGCAAGCTTTTTAAATGATTCTGTATCAATCAAGCTTAGGTAATGATGATTATCACCTGAAGTGACAGCAACACGTACTAAACGTAATGTACTATTATTGCTGTGGAGCCTTCCGGCTGAAACGACATTAACGGTTTGTTTACCATTGCTATCTATAGTAACTGCTGTTTGGGTATCACCTTCAACTGTCGTAACCAAAGGCTGGCCTTGCCAGTCATAAAACCGCAAGCTGCGCATTAAACCTTGGTAATTTTCACCAATCTTAATTTGTTGGCCCCGGTAAGCAATTTGGCCTGCGGCATTAGTGGTATAAACCTGATCAGCACTATCGACGTATAATTCAAGCTTGCCTTGATAAAAACGGGCTGAGACAGTGTGCCATTGATTGAACGACACTGGTTGGCTTTCTACCCATTGGTGTCCTTGGTCAGTTTGTACTCGATAAATCAAAGTGCCAGTATTGGTAATCTGTAATGATTGGCCTTGTGCTAAGTTAACAAGGGTGCCGGCTTGCTGGGGTTTAATCTCTACACGAAAACCTGTGTTATTGGTTTGTTTAATTGCATCAGCGTCAGGTATGCGAACAAGGGATTCATTTTCGAAGCGATAGCTATGGCCTTTGCCAAACTTGTTGTCTGCTGCTAGCGTGATATTTTCACGAATAAAGCGGAAGCGTCCTGTATCATCTATAAACTGTCCACGCTCATCCGCATTATGCCAACCATCTGCATTCATATAAAAAGCAGCAGTTGGCAGCAGGTTCGGATCAAATACATCACCTAATGTGAGTGTCTTTGACTCACCCGCTTGTCCCTGTAATGTCAAAATTTTGGAAATACTGTAGTTGAGGTCAATTAAGGCATTGTCATAGCGTTGATATTGAATGGTACCAGAAGCAGTTTGATCGCCAATTAATGGCTCAATATCAGCCATGGTTAAGCTTGGGGTAGTACCATAATCAACATCAATGGTTTTACGGGTGACACCACCATAACCTACCCGAGCCGTTAGCTTGATTTTGCCTGCAATAGGATAGGTTGTTACTTGACCAGTAAACTGGCCTTGGGTATTGGTTTTACCCAACCCATTATTAATAATTAAATGAGCAGAGGATAAACTGACATCAGCATTTTTGACTGGCTTACCACTGGCAGAGGTCACAGTGACTTCAACCGGGTAGGTTGTACCAGGCCGCCACTTGTCATCAACCACAATGTTCAGGGTTAACGGTTCAGAACTGGCGGTGGCTTTAGCAATGCCTTTACCCGAAATTACTTTAAGCTGAATGTTGTCATCCCATTTTTCAGTGCCCGTAATGACAGCTTTGGCTTTACCATGAGTAGTGCCTGTTTCAGCACTGACCAGTTTGGCAAAACCAGTTAAATCAAAACTAACGGAAGTACCATCCATCACGTAATTGCCATGGGCATCGGTTACTTCAGCGGTAACCTCCCAATTACTGCTGCCCATTGGTCCTGGCCGACCAGTGGTGGATAATTTAACTGAATGGGGTTTCCCAGGTAATACTTCTACTGTTTTAAATTCATTACTAAGTTCATCTCTTCTCACCAACGAGGCTTTAACCACAGTTTTGGCCCCTGCCGTTCGGGGCATGGTAAAGTCTGTTGCAAAAATACCTAACTCACTATCTGTTTGGGCTTTAGGAGAAAATTTCCCGATATTAGCAGTGTCTTCCCAAAAAATAGTCAGAGGCTTTTTATCTTTTTCATCACGGCCAGCATAACCCACTAAGTTGGCAATCAATGGAACAACAGGGTCATCAGCAGTCACATAATAGGTATCATTGGTTTCTAAATCATGGCCTGCTACTCGGCTATCGATGGCAAGATACTCAAACGCATACTCCCACAAAATATTGCTGGCATCATTATTCAGAAACAGTCGTAGGGTTAGGTAGTCTTCCGGTTCGATTTCTGAAAGGTGTTCGATATTGTTAAAAACGATGGTTTGTTCGCTGCCTTCCCGTTTTACTTCAAAGCCATATTCTTGCTCGCCCATAGCGAGGACAAATTCTCGTTTGCCGTCGATGGTTTCCAGTTGGTTAAAGGCTGGGCTGATTAAATCGAAGGCCACTTCTAAAGCATTGTCACTACCACTAATAACCGGAATTTTTTCACCGTAGATATTAACGGTTTTGTTATCTCCGGTTTTACGGCGGATGGCGTCTATTTCTAAATCGTAAACAGAAAACTGTAACTCAGGACGATAGACCCAATGATAAATCGGCTCAAACTCGTTTTCTTTATCTAGGCGTTGTAGTTCTGCCTTTCGGGCAAGTGTATGCTTCTCGTCATACAGCTGTACTTGTAAAGGTACATAAGTTTTTGGACGGTACTTTAAAACACCATCATGATCAGGGTTACTAGAAAAGTCATTTTCCCGATCGATTGGGCTACCATTAACCTGAAAATAGTAATGAAAGTTACCGGCATTTCCCTCAGTAAATTTCACCAACTGCAAACGACGACCAGGGTCTATCGCAATTTCATGAATCTGACTGGCGGCTAATGGATCATCACTGTTGCTGGGGTCTTGCACAATTTTGGCTAAACGTGCTGTATAACCACGACCTTCTAACTCGGCAGGTAATGGTCGGTCATTTTCATCCAACCACTCGGTATGTACTTCAATAATATAGTCACTGGTTAAGGCTGCCCCTTCATTGCCGATATTATGACGCTCTGCATCGCTATTGGCTTTAATCCCTTGTGGTTGGTAACGACGGGTGGCCCATACTTTTAAATTGGGGGGTGACATAATAATAGTAGGTACCGGAGAGGTAATATTTCCACCAGCTTGGGTGCCGCCCAGGGTGGTTAATGCGGTACCGATATAACCCGTAGCCCGGTTAATGGCGATTACCCGAACGGGCTCTCCTGTGCGTAAATGATCTGCTTTATGTTCAAGCAGGGCAGGGTTCATTTTGTTTTTGGCTTGCCAATCGCTCCAGTTATCGTACAAGCGCCTTTTAATACTAAAAGAGTCTTCTGGGCTGCGTACCATCATTTGATAGTAAAAGTTATTATTTTTACTGATACCGGTTTCTTTACGAAGTTTGGCTTCATTATCACTGAGCCCAACCCGCTCAGTAATTAGCTCGCCAGTAGACTCACGAAACACATAAATATCAGTATTGGCTAAATCGGCTTTACTGATGGTTTTTAATAAGCCTTGAGGGGTAGTATGAGATTGTTTATCAATCAGTTTGGTAAAATTCGGCTTACCATCTCCACGATCATTGCTGGATAAATAGACACCTTGCAGATCACCTTCTGCATTATCAATAAAAAGCCCATCATCTGGGTTGATTTTACCCCGAACAATTCTGTCCTTTGTACCATCACCATCATAGTCCAGTCCTTCTTGCAGCATTAGGGTTTCAGGGCTGGCTTCTGCTGTATAAGTGGTTCTATCTTCGGTGATTTCAACATTATTAAAAATCACCTGGCCGCTGACTAAATGGACTGCAACGGGTATATCTATACGTGTGATATTGTCTGGTATTAGGCTAGTCGCTGCTTGACTATCTATATGAGACATTAGTCCTACTATGCTAGTGCTGTTAATGTAAGCTGATCTACCATCACACAAGTCGTATGACTGTTTTTGGATATAATAAGGAACTGTAGGTTTTCCTCTTGGGTTAAAGTTACTGTAATAAAGGCGGGTATAAGAATGGACAGTGGGTGAGTAGCTAAAACCAGGGCAGGGTGATACACGATAAGAGGTTGTATAGCGCCCATTTTCATCGGTTACGCCATAACCATTCACGTAACCAGTAACACTTTCAATTGATACACCAGGTATAGGTGCAAAGAAGCTTTGTAGTCTACCGCTAATAGAACTGGATTTATATTCTGAGCTATCTTCTACTTGGTCACCTTCTTTTTTGGTACCAAATGCAGTGAGATAACCAATACGATTTTGGCTTTGGTATAAAATTTCGCCATTTTCCGCAATTAATAAAGACTGAATATTATCATTGATAGTTGGGTAGTTTAGTAAATCAACAGGGAATGATTTAATAACCAGTTGCTCTCCATCTGTTACCCCGCGGTGTTGTAAAGCGGGGATTGCGACTACTTTTGTATCAGCGGGTAATAGAGGCAGGTTTTTAATAGGCTGGTTTAATGTGGAGTTAAGCGAGTTATTCTTACGAAAGCTGTTGTATTGATTAATAGGCAGTAATTCAACTTGATTATTATACAGCTTTTTTAAGTCATCATATTGTTTGATAAAATTACGATAAGTATTTCCTGAAATTACCTGAGATTGTGCTGCTTGTTCACCACTCACAGGAATACGGGTATGCCCTCCTGCTTGGTTATATTCAGCCCAAAGCGGATAACCACTCTTGTCTTTAACAATAGCCCTGGCAAATACGTAACCAGAATGAATCCCTTGTTCAAAACCATTAGGATTTAACCCATAAGCAGGGAGTTGTGAAAGGCCAAATATGGCCGCTGCTAAACTGAATAACCGCTTTAACAACATTTATTATTACTGCCTGTATAACTGCTAACCATGCCTTGTGACACTCTTTTGTAAGAGTGGTGGAAAAACCGCGAGAATAATCTGTACAGCAACTGACTTAAATTATAAGTAGTCTGTTTGCACTACAAACCTTGATGAATAAAATTTAATCAAAAAATAGTGGGCGGTTATTTTGCCAGATATTTAAGCTACAAGTAACCCTAAATTTGGTTATATTTTTATCGTTGTTTGATTAAGTTTGCTTGATAGGGCAGGGCGAATTGTTAGAAGAGAGTATAGAGTGGGAAATTGTTAAGTTTTGTAACAGAGGCGTTATTACCACTTGGATACAAAATGCGTGGTGTGATATATTCTACAGAATTTATGTGTGCTTATTTTACGGTTTAGATAATACTTTTTGGCAGGTTTGGTGGCTACTATCACTTCTTATTGTCATCAGCCATGTTGCTATTAAACGTATTAACACAATAGCCGTATAAATTTTTTATACCTATAGCCAAAGTGAATGGCTTTTAAGGGCGGCCGTCAAGCGATGAAACCCTATGAGTTTATGTTTTTATAAATGATTAGGGTGAAGAGCGATGACAACAAACCTTAAAACCTTTTCACGAAGGGTATATTTTCGCTGTAGTTTAATTGCATAAGTAGTCTCTCGCTGTATGAAATTTAGTAAAATTGCTGCATTTTTTGCCTGGGTAATTGCCTTTATGGCAGCCATGGCCAACGCTTCCACTGTTAACTATGACCTGCGGTCTAAACAAAGGTTGCATCAATCCATCAAAAAAATTCAGTATGCTCTGAATGTGTCGGATTGTACTCAAATTGATTATTTTTTATATAGAGATAAAAAATACCCCGTTAACGAAGCGATTGCTAACAAACAGCTGGGTGGATGTGAGATTACCTTGGATGCAGCGACCGAGGACTTTCTTAATCCATCAGTAGACGTACATTTTGTTGATGGCAGCACTGAAACATACAGCGAACAATTTATTCTTGAAGATAATCAGCAGCCTCAATTAGCAATTAATACAGTTGGTTTTTCAGCGTTAGATGATCAGCAAGCTTTACGATTAGTACTAAACAGTAATGATAATATTGACTTAGCTTACTTAGCAGTCAATGTGGTAGGGCTGCGAGCCAGTGATCTACGTAATAATGGTGGCGTCATTCAGGCTACTAAACAATCAGCATTTTTAGCTACTCAGGGAACCGTTAGGCAATTTCCTGAAACCGACAGTCAAACGGAATTTAGTTTTACTATTCCTTTTAAACAACAGCTCACTGCTGAAGCACTGCAACATGATGGTATTTTATTAATTGAAGCTACAGCAGTTGATGCTTCTGGCAATAAAAAATCCTTAAGTGAATTACGCTTTACAGGGACCGATGTTGAAGAAAAAGCAAAATCACTGAGTGTTTTTCCTGCAAATGTTAACCTGACTAATATTTTAGAAACGGTTGCCTTGACACCTGTAGTGGATTTTCAGTATAGAGGTGCTACCCAGTTACCAGGTTTAGGGACTGGCATACAGTATCAAAGTTCTCGTCCAGATTTAGTTAAAGTAACAGATTCTGGTGTATTAATTCCGCAAAAAGAGTTTAAAGACGAACAGGTTGCAGTAACCGTTTTATACCCTGGTTTACCTGAAGTGAGTGTACCAGTTACTGCACATTTTTCTAAAACCTTAGAGAGGTTAGCGTTTAAGGACGTAACAGATGTATTGACAATTGATGGACTGAATCAATTTATTAAGCTGCCACCAGTTGTTGCCTATTTTAAAGGTGAAGAGACACCAGTAGAAGTAACAGCAAATTTCCCAGTAGAGATAAAACTAGCCGGTGCGGTCAGTGAAGTTCTAAAACTCAATAAAAATAATGAGCTGATGGCAAAGGCTGTTATTCCTGAATCTGTGCCAGGTAAGTTGATGATCTCATCTCCACTATTACCAGGACTAACCTTTACAACCAATGTAGTGGCTAAGGATGCCCCACCGACAATTGAATTTACTTTACCTAAAAAGGTAATAACAAGTGAATCAATTGAGTTGAAACCTGTTGTCAATGATGATGTGGCAATTAAGTCTGTTAAATTTTGGTTGAATGGGAACCTGTTAGATGAGGTAACTGAGGCTCCATATCAAATAAACTTTCAAACCGTTGAATCCATGGCTGGATCACAACTGTCTTTTAAAGCTGTAGTGACTGGTAGCTTAAATCAAGCAGTTGAGTCACAAGTACAACAGGTGTCGGTTGTTCCGCCTGAAAAGCCAGTGATTCCAGAATATACAATCGATCAGCCGGTGAATAATAATCGTGTGGTTGAAAATTCACCTTATCGCTATGCACTGGCTACTAAATTGGGTGTTATCCCTAATATAGAGTCAAGTAGTGGCATTACTCGTATAGAAATCTTCCATGATGGCACAAAAGCAGGTGAAGTCACTTTCCCTATTATTGAACAACGAAAGTTTAAAGGTGCTGATGGTAAAGAAAAAACAGCACTTTATGAGGTCTGGCAATTAAAACTGAATGCACCCAATATTTCTGCAGACACAACCAGTGTGAGTGTCTATGCCAGAGTACATGTTGCTGGGGGCGGTTACCAAGATAGCCCTGCTCGGCTATTACGAGTATTGAAAAACCAACGACCAACAGTATTTATTAAAAATCCTATCCCTAACAGCAGTGCGACTGTTGGGGAAAACTTAGTGGTTACCACAGAGGTGATTGATGATACTTTATATCAAGGCACTCAAGTGGAATTACTGGTTGATGGTGAAGTTGTTAAAACCAAGCATATATCCGAAGAGAAAAAAGCCTTAAGTTCTGAAGATAAAAACAATAACTATCAAGCATCTGGCAAGCTGGAAAGTTTTGAGTTACCCATTAGCAAAAGCTGGTTAGGCGAGGTTATTAAACTATCGGTTCGGGTAACTGACTGGCATGGTCAAGTGGTGGTTTCATCTGAACGAAAAGTTTCAGTTCAAGGTGATCAGGCACCAACAGTTGCTGTGACCAGCCCCGTTAAAGGGCAGCATGTCACTTCAGGTGAAATAATAGAGCTAAGAGCAAATGCCACAGATGATGTAGGCATTAAAAAAATAGAGTTCTTTGTCAATGGTGTCAGTGTTGGTGGGGATTACCAAGCCCCTTTTTCCGTTAACTACCAAACTCCGGAAAATCTGGTTAAAGAGAAACTAGAAGAACAAACTCTCGCAATTTATGCTGTTGCGACAGACACTAATGATGTCAGCAAAACCAGTGAAACGATTAAAGTTACCTTAGGTTATGATGAACAACCACCCGTACTAAATATAGTATCTCCAGTGGCTACCATGACAGCGGGCAATGAAAGTGTTGCAGCTGTTACGGAAGATTCTGAAATAGTTTTTAAAGTAGCTGGCTATGACAATATTGGTGTAACCAAGCTGACGGTTCGTGGCATAAAAAGAACTAATCAGGGATATGAATTAACAGGTAATGAAGAACATATTCTGACGGGCAAGGACTTTCCACCTCAAGTGGTGCCGACTGGGTTAAATGCCTATTCAGCACTTAAGCTGGTTACAGTGCCTAAGTTTGAAGTGGGTGATGAAACCCTTCAAGTGAAACGCTATCAAGTCACTGTAGTAGCAGAAGACGAGGCAGGTAACAAAACCCCAGCAGCGATTGTTATTGAAGTAAAACGAGATCAAAAACCAGAAATTAAAAATCTGACTTTAGATAAATCAGCTTACAGTACTAAAGATGACATTCGCCTTAGCTTAACTGCAACGGACGATTTAGCGGTGACTGCATTAAAGTTTGTATTAACGGATGAAAATGGCAAAACCTTAATAGAAAAACTGCTGAGTGCAAGCACTAACAAAAATAGATTAATCCCCCAGGCAATTGTCCAGCATACTGAAGATTTTAAACTGGCAGCCTTAACTGAAAAACTAGCGAATAAAAATCAAACCCTTAACTTAACTGTTACCGCTTACGATAAACGTAATATTGAGCAGTTTGCTACCACAGCCACTAAAGCAGTATCGATTAAAAATGATACAGAGGCACCTAAGTTTGCATTAACCAGCCCAGCGCAAGGTTCAGAGCTATTTATTGGGCAGTCTGTTACATTTAAATGGGTTGCAGCAGATAATAATGGTTTAAAATCCTTAAAGGCAACTTATGGTTCTCAAGAATTATTTTCTAAAAAGTATGCTGAGTTAACCAAAAGAGAAACTGGTAGCTTTTCGTTTGTCATACCTGAGTTAACCGAAGAGGAAGCAAAAGCAGGTATTGATATTGAGTTAACAGCAGAAGACAGTTTTGAAAATAAAACGAAACCGGCCATATGGCATTATCAAATCAGTCGTGATACACCACCTACGATCAGTATTCGTACACCAGCCCATGGTTCACGTTTGGTTGAAGGTGAGTCGTTTCAACTCGCTGCGCTGGTGAATGATGATAGGAAACTAACCGAAGTTTATTTCTTTATTCGGCAATATGATGAGAGTGGTCAGCTTGTTCGAGAGTTAGTACGTGAAACAATTAAGTCATCTGAACTAGCTGCAATTGTTGATTCTGGCCGTTACTTAGTCAGAAATATGTTTGTTCCCCATTTACCTGAAACAGGTCAGGTAAAAGTTGGTGTATTTGCTAAAGATAATAAATCAGTGAATGGTAGGGAAGTTGGGCAAACCACTGAAAAAATATTAACCTTGGAAATTCTACATGACCAAAATAAACCCAGCTTAACTTTAATAGAACCCTTAGAAGCCGTATCCGTTTATCCTGGTCAGACCTTTAAAATTAAAGGTGAAGCCTGGGATGATAAATACATTGATATTAATAATGTTAAAGTCACGTTCACCTTACCTGATGGTGAACAACAATTCGTTGATTGGACAGAATTTAGTGCAACACCTGAAGTAGAAGCAATCACCTTACCAAATCCTGGTACATTTGGTGAAGTGAAAGTCGCTGAGCGCTATCATGTTTCGTTTAAAGGGGTTATTACACTACCGATTGAGTTCGTAAAACATGCAGGCAAATCGGCTTCATTTACTGTCACTGTAAGAGATAATGGCTACAATGAGGAGCAAAGCCCGGCTATTCCTGTACATATTTTAAAGGATGAAGATGCGCCTGTTATCAGCGTATTAGAGCCAGAAAAGCTACTTTATGACCAGCAAAAATATAAAATAGATATTAAGATTTCTGACCAATCTTATGTTAAGCATTATAAAATTTATTGGCTGGATGGTGAGACAGAAGAAGTATTAGCTGAAGATACAGCTGATACAGATCTGGTACGTTATTACAATGATAAGGTGTCGTTGGCTAAATATAGCCCTGTAACTGAGCAGCGCACTTTAGTCTTACGCATAGAGGCGGAAGATGCTTTAGGTAATAAAGCAGAATATGATCATAAAATTCAGCTACATCCAGACCCTGCACCTGCTATTAAACCTATGGCAGAGCATAAACAACAGGACTGGGAGCAAGGCCTGTTAAGCTTAATTAACTGGCAGGTTGATGATAATTATGCTGATAGTGGCTTGCCTATTAAAACAGCCACACTGTATAGCTCCTTGCAAGGCTTTTATCAGCAGAAAGACCTTGCTTTGGATGAAAATACCGGCCAACAAAATAGCCGACAGCCAAAAGGTTTAACAGTTGTTCCGGATCCACGCAACAAAACTTATTTCCCTGCCATTGAAATAAATTATCCTGAAGCCAGTCAGGATATATCTCTGCAAATTAACAATAGTGAGTGGTTAAAAACGACAAAAGCTGGAAAATTAGTTGTTTCTTCAAATATTGGCAAAATAACTCAATTAACCTCATTGGCAATTGCTGGGGATGTTCCTGCTAATATTCAATATCGGGTTAAAACCTTAAGTACTAATGTTTGTCTTGCCAGTGAGAGTGAGAAGGTTTTATCCAAAGCAGAACTTGATCAAGTATTAGCGATTGACGAAAAATTAAATGAGTCGCTGATGCCTTTTGCTAGGTCACTACGACATGCCAGTCAGGTTATTATTTATCCTGAGCTAGCTGATAATGCTGGGAATGCAATCAATACTGGTAACACAACCAATCAAAGTCAACCTGCACTGAGCTGGTTAAAAGCGATTGTGGTTGAATGGACTGCTCCTGCACATCGCATTTATGAAATAGATCAGCATAAGTTTAATGTTAGCCAGGCTCCTGCAACCATTAGTTTAATGGTGCGAGATAATACGGCTGTTAATAGTGAAAGCGCTGATCAAAATACTAAATGGGCGTGGTTAGGTTTAATTCCAGGCATGGATGCTCATAAAAAATCATTTGGCTATACGACAGCGGCTGCTGTACCTAACTGGTTAACACCAGGTGATCTAGTGGTGACGTTAGCTCATGCGGTTGATCACTTAAGCAGCACTCGTGATGCTGTAGCGCTAAAAGTGCTTACCCAACATTCAGTGTCCAGTGATTTATTGCGTCCTGAATTAACCATTGAAAATCCGCTATCTGGCACTATTGCTAAGCCACATCAACGCTTTGATTTAAAGGCATTGGTTAAAGACAATAGCCATGGTATTGAGCGCCTACAATTATTTGAAAATGGTGAAAAGATTCAAGAGCTAGGTGGTCAGTACTTTAAAAAAGATGATACCTATAAACTGTTTTATCAAGTACCTGCTGAATTCAACCAAGGTGAGTTAAGTTTACAGGTTGTTGCGCAGGATAAAGCGGGTCGCCGTGCTGTTGAACAAGTGGATTTACCACTTGTGACAAATGAGGTACCGCACTTTGAACTGACCCGTTTTAGCAGTTACTTAGTGGGTAGTGAATTTAAAATTAATTATACCGATCCTGTTCGAATTAATTATGGTGAGTTTTGGTTACGCCAAGGAGAAACCTTTGAGATAGCCGCTCAGGTAAATGATGATGTTGGTCTGAAATCATTTGCTATTTACAAAAAGTCTCGTACAGGGGATTTAGGTGATCCAATTGCTAGTGAGAACTATATTACATCATGCCCCAAGCCTTGGGTTAAACATGCGAAAGAAGCATTTAAAATTAAGTTTAATGAGGCTGAACCTACAGAATATGAGATTGTTCTTACTGATACATTAAATCAGGTTGCTAAAAGAACCATTTTAATTCACCCGATGGCGAATATGGCGCCACAAGTCCGTCTAGTGTCTCCAGGGATTGATCAAAATATCGTTGCTGGTACTTTATTAATTGAAGGTGTAGTTGTTGTTGCTGATGACCGGGAGTTATCACAGAATAAAATAAAGATATCTGTGAAAGACCAGAATATACCCATTACGCATGTGAGGTTAGACGCCAAAATTGATCAAAACTATAACATGGCTTTTGATGGAATATTTAATGATATAGCCACGAATTACAATCGTACGTTGGCGAGGGATTTTGGTCGAGTTGACAGTGCTAATTCACGGCAAATTAAGTTTGCTATGAAAATCCCAAGTGGGCTTGTGCGTAATTCTGAGGATGTCACAATCCAGGCAACGATTACAGATAGTGATAATGCGATAGGTAGTGATCAAGTCACTTTTAAGGCAGAAGCTGATAAAATAGCACCAAAAATAAGCATTGATAAACTAACAGAGTTAGATGGTGTTATAGAAAACACCGATTTTACTGCTAGTATTCAGGCGTTTGATAATGTAAAAGTTAACCAACTTAAGCTCTATACTACTTATGGCTTACACTCCCCTGATGGCCGCTACATAAAACAGCCTTATCAGTTAGTAAGAACGATTCAGGGTATTGAGGATAAAGATTTTAATGATCGTACTCCTAATATTGAAACCCCAGTGTATAAGCAGGTGGTTCATAGCAAGCGTATTTTAGAACTAATTAAACAGTTTGGTATTGATCAGCGTAGCTTTACTGAAGATCACCGCTTTGATATCTGGCTAAAAGTGGAAGCGACAGATAGCAATGGTAACCCTGAGATGAAAGAGAAGGCTCTTTCAATCAGAGTTGATGAAAAGCCTAATATTGATATTGTAGAGCCATTGGATGGTAGCAAAGTAGCAGAAGGGGATAAGTTATACGTTAATGTCAATGCATTTGATGATGTAGCGATTGATCACCTGCGTTTGACTGTTTTCCATACGGGTAATGCTAACCCAGAACAAGCCATTTATGATATGAAGTTAAAGGCAGCGCCTTATAACTTTATTGTCGATGTGCCAGCATATAACAAACAAGATGAAAGCAAAAATACCTTAAGATTAAAAGTTGATGCGATTGATAGCTTCGGAAATAAATATAAAGATGCGTTAGATAAGCACACGATCAGTAAACCACTTTCACTAGAAATTGTTGAAGATGAAAGCCCTGTTGTTGTCATTGCTGAACCTAAACCTGATTCATCCACAGGGCTGATCAAGCGAATTGAAGGTGAGTTGTTACTCGTACAAGTCAATGCTATTGATGATTTAGGTATTGAGCATGTGTCGTTAAATGTTAAAGGGCTGATTTCTGGTAATAAAACCCTGACCGATGCCCAATTCCCTTATGAATTTTTAATTAATATTCCTTATGGTCAGGCAGGAAAAGATATTCTGCTATCTGCCCAAGCTGTAGAGAAAAAATATACTGCAGATGCTGAGGCAAGAGTTGCTCGTACGGTAGAAACCACAAGAGTTGTTGTCGTTAAAGATGACGAAGGACCAAACCCTGTAACAGTAGTAAAACCTGAAGCAAATGCCAGTGTGAGAGAAAAAGGCTATTTAGATTTGCTGGTTGAAACTGAAGATAATGTGCGAGTGGCATCAGTACAGTTTTTATTGAAGCATGGTGATAAGGTAATTGGTAAGTCGATTGCTTTACAAGCGCCTTATGCCGGGCAATTTAAAATAGGGACCATTAAAGATTATTGGAAAGGAGAAGGGGATTTACCCAAGGAATTAAGCTTAACCTTTGAAGCTATTGCCACAGACGGAGCCGGTAATCGTACTACAAGTGATGCTAGAACAATTAATTTATTGGGTAATCAACCACCGAATCAATTAGCGATCAAGGTATTTGATAGAAAAGCAAAAGAACACGGTAAGAAAAACAAGGATGCTTCTTTATCAACAGCCATTGCTGAAGGTAGAGAAGTTATATTAGAAGCCTCTGCTGTTGACCCAGATGGGGTTGGAATTCAACGTATTAGTTTTTATCAGGTGGTAGATCCGGCAGACCCCACTAAAGATATTAAGTTAAAAACAGACGAAGCAGCACCCTTCCAGTTCCATTACACTATTCCTAAAAAACCGGGTGAAAAAGTACAATTTAGAGCTATTGCAGAAGATATTGATGGTTATCGCTCCCAACCTGGTGGTTTGCTGACTATTGATATCACCAAAGACCAAGCACCCAAGGTAGCAATTATCAAACCTGATAATAACCAGTCGGTTGTGATTGATGGGCAACCATTGGAAATTACCGCTGAGGTGAAAGATGATCTTGGCTTTGATGGAGTAGACCGAGTCCTGTTTTATGTGAATGGACAGTTGGTTGCTACTCGTTATCAAAATAAAACCACTGAAACAGGTAGCTCAGTTCAAAAAGTTAATTTCAGCGCATCCATTGATCCACCCCAAGGCGTTGATAGTTTTGCTATTCAAGTAATGGCTTATGATATTTTGGGTAATTTAGGTAAATCACAAATTGTTCGGGTTGGTAAAATTGATGACACTGTTATCCCTAAAATTGCACTAATAGGCCCTGTGTCTGGTGAAGTGCTCACCGAAGGAGATGAGCTTGGTATTTTTGCTGCTGTTGATGATATTGGCAGTGATAACCGCAAGGTTAATGCTGAACTTATTTATGAGTATCAGGATGAAAATGGCCAATGGAGTGCTATTAATCCAGCATCCACTATTGAGCTAGCTCAAAATGAACAAGAGTTGCTGGGAGATGAGCCAAGAAGTGAACCTGAAAATCACTATTATATATACTGGCACCGGTTTACTTTAACAGTTTTCCAACAGCACCGTTACAAGCGATTAAGAATAAAAGCTTGGGTAGAAACTGAAAATCATGGCCGAATTTATGCTGAAGAGTCTATTCATGAAATAGGGCAGCGATTTAGCCAGCGTCTGTATATAAAACCTAGTGGGGGAAGTGGTGATTCAGTAGGTAAGGACGTTTTTTATACGGCAGTTGATCAATACAACTCGTTTGAGCGTAAAGGGGCTGTAATTGCCGCCTGGAGCACTGTTAATCCATTAACCTATGAGCCAGGTATTGGCACCAAGAGCATTAGCCAATTAAATAAAGGTAATAAATCAGCAGTATACCCTCGTACTGGCCTTTATATGTTGGAGCTCGCTAAAGATAGGGATAGTAGTGGAAGCAGTGAAAAAACTGAAATACTACTGCATGACAATTGGCATGGCTATTTAGATATATTTACGGGTGTCATTTCTGAACTGGCAGTGCAGTCTGACTTTGTGTTGGCTGCTAAATCAGCAGTGTCTATAAATAATGCTGAGAAAATAGCTGAACATGAATTTGTTAATGGTTTAGTAGCAGAACAAAACAAAGTAAATACTGCAACAGATGCTAAAGGCCGTAATGATAAATTTGCAGGGAGTGAACTGTTAATTTTTGCCTGGCAAAATGGAGATGGCCAATTTGGATTATTACCCACATTACAAGGAAGAATTGGTTTACCTTATAACGATGTATACGGCATTAGTCGTCAAGATAACCTGGCTTTTGTTGCCAACGGCCATGGTGGTGTTCAAGTAATTGATATTAGCTCTCGTACAGCCCCTTACCATGTTGGTTATATTAAGCCTGATGGTTTTGCTCGTGATGTGGCAATAGCCAATGGTTTTGCCTTTATTGCGGCTTCTCACGATGGCGTTGTTGTTGCGGATATTACTGATCCTTCCATGCCAATTGTGGCTAAGTTGGATACGCTTGGGGTTGCCAACCGTCTGACTATTGATGGTAATAGACTCTATGTGACGGATATGTCTGGCAGTGGTGGTGCATCTCAGTTAAGTGTCATTGATATTTCTACCCCTCATCAGCCTCGCTTACAGCGGACGATTGCATTAATACCTGCCCGTGAAGACTGGGTGGCAGATGGTGTTTATGATGTTGAAATTGTAGGGCATCAAGCTTATGTCACGGTTCATTATTCTGATCAGGAAGATAAACCTGCCCAAGCCTTAATTGAAACGATTGATCTAGGCCGGTTAGCTAATCCACAACTGGATGCCACGTTACCAACAATTACCCATAAGCGTGCCAGCTGGTTAGACAGTGGGGCCAGAGGTTTAACATTAGCCCGTGGTTCTGTATTTACCGCTGCAGGTAAACAGGGGATTGCCCGCTTAGAAACAGCTGAACTTGCTGTTACTAATCATTATCCTGCTACGGGTGAGCAGTGGATGCCAGAGCCAGATAATGACGTAACACCAGTATTAGATGACCGTATTAGTATAGAGTTTTCCGATGTCATTGGCATAGAAGAAGCCAAGCTGGCTAAATATATTGATGTATGGGTTGGCCTTCCAGGCAATGGTGATGAAGCGAAAAAACTGGTTGCCAATAAATTGGGCGTTGGTCTTGATGAAATTGGGGCGCTTCCGTTATTAGGAGAAAAAGTTACTGATCTATTTGATATTCAATTTGCTCGTCGTGATGGCAATCAGCTGGCTAAACGATGGGTTGAGCTTGTTCCTAAGGATACTAAGAATCTCCAGTTAAATACCCGTTACTATGTTCAGGTGAAAAAGGATTTAGCACCTGAAAATGGCGATGCCATGGGCAGTGACTATGTCTTTGATTTTGTTACTTACCCTCAGCAGTTAGCAAATAAACCGACAATACTAGGTACTGATGGTATTACCCCAAGTGTGGGTGATATTCAAGGGGGGACTGAAGTTGCCATTAAAGGCAAAAACTTTGGTGATAGCCCTCAAGTGTGGATTGGCGGCCAACTACAGCAGGTAATGTCTGTTGAAACAGATGAAGCCACTGGGCAGCAGACGATTCATATTATTACCTCTCCTCACTATGCGGGGGCAGCAGCAGTTAAAGTAAAAAATACCGCTACTGAATTATCTGTTGTGCGAGTAGGTGGCTTTATTTATACGGATCAACTGCATGTGTCTTTTATTGATCCATCAGTGGTTTCAACCAAGCAAATTGGTGATCAACAAGTAAAAATTGTTGGCCACGGTTTCCATAAGGGTATTACGGTTACCGCTTACCCAACGGGTAAGCCTGAGGCTGCAAAGGTATCCACAGTCGATCAAGATAAATTATCGCTTTATAGTGCAGAAACCATGCACTGGGTGCTGCCTAACTTTACTGATAAAGGTTTTCCTGATTACCGTGGCTTTATTGATGTTGAAATCAGTGATGACCAAGGCCGTCGTTTTGTTCTACCCAGAGCGATTTTTTACGGTAAATTACATGCAAATCGTGATTTGCATACCAGTACTGAAGAACCGTCAAGTAAGGACTTTGTTGCCCGCAATCCGCTTAAAATGCCGATGGGGCGAATTACTGACTTAGTTGCAGATGAAAGTGAAAAACTACTGTATGTATTAGGGGTTGGGGTTAATGCGAATCGGGTTAACCCTTCAAGTTATGCAAGCCGCCATGTTTTTGAGCATGACTATGTGCCTGGCTGGATTAGTGTTATTGCATATCAACCAGATTTGGAAGCAGAAAATAATAGCTTTGGGGCTAGGTTGAGTGCTGCTGCACCTATGTTTGGATTGGGCTACTACAACTTACCCCAAGAGCTAAAACCATACAGCATGTCCTTGAACAAGGCTGATACAAAGTTATACGTCACCGCTCGTGGGGTTCACTTCGATGAGTTTGATACTCAATATGAAGATCAAACTTGGTTGTTAGTATTTAATAGCATTGAAAATAAACCCGTTGATGATGCAGTACAGCCTGAGTCGGAAAATAGAGGAATTACTTATGCGTTAAGGTTGCCTACTGATGAGTCACCAATTGATATTCAACAAGCAGGCAAGCTGTTGTTTATTAATTTAAGTAATGATGGTATTGCGGTAGTTAGTACCCTTAACCCTGAAAAACCATCATTGGTTAAGATTATTAATCGTTACCAGTATAAAGGCCAACCTGCAAAATTAGTGGCAAAACAACTGGTGATTAAAAACAATCGCCTCTATGCAATAGCAGATGCTGTGGTTGTGTTTGATATTACTAAACCTTCGTTGCCACAAATCGGCGCATTTGAAAATAAACAGCCGATGACTGGCGTTGCTGGCCAGTACCGTTTGGCAGCAGGTGATGTAGCAGTTTTTGAAAATACCTTACCTGACTTATGGCGTCAGTTAGGGAAATTTAATGGCTATGGCTTTGAAGTGCCTGGCCAGGCTGATGCGATAGCTTCACAACAAACAACCGTGGCTACAATTGAAAACAGTGGTGCAGGTTGTGAAGAAGGCTCTAGTAAATATTTAGGTATTTATGATGTTAGTGATGTTGAATCAATTAGTTTATTAGATGCAATTAAGCTAACTAATTGTACAGGTTATAACTCCCCTGGATTTGATTTTGAAAACACTAATAGTCAGGAAGCAGGTTATGTTGGCCAGCCATTGTATTACACAAATGATGGCGTGTTAGCGACAGTCGTTAATCGTTGGGGAGGAGAAAACGCCGAGTCTTCAATTTTGTATTTAATTGATACTAAAATACAGGACTTGGTTGCAGCATCACCGGTTGATGGCAGTCAAGGGGTAGCCTTAGATACACCTATTATTCTCACCTATACTCGGCCTATTACTACAGCTAAAGAGGTATTAAAGCAGGGTATAAAACTGGTTAAAGTCACTGAAAATAGTGAAAACCAAATAGTTGAGTTTGATTTAGCTATTAAGGCAAACCAGCCTAATCAATTGCGTATTATTCCCAAGTCTTTACAGGCAAATTCTCAATATCAATTAGTTGTTACTGGGGATAAAGTATTACGCCGCTCAGCAGAATTATTTAATTATCAATTAAGTTTTACTACCGCTAATTTTACTGGTGCTAACTTAGCGATTGAAACCGTTTCACCTCAAGTGGTGCCATTACAAGGTGGTGTCATTAATGTCACTTTGAAAAATGTAGTGAGTGGTACTACCCCAAGCTTTAGTATTTCTGATCAATTAGGGTTATTGGGCGATAATGCAGGTGTTGTTAGCTCAGAAACATCGGCGGCGACTACTACAGATAGCACTGATGGTGGTGGTATCACTTACCAAGTTAAAGTGCCTGATGGATTGCCAGGGCCAGCCACGTTAGTTGTAACAGACAGCACTGGTCGCCGTGCAGAACAGATAGGTGCATTTGTTTATGTTGAGCCACTTCGTTTAAAAGAATTATCACCAGTCGAAGGCAGTTTAGAAGGTGGCACTATAGTCACTATTAAAGGTGATGGCTTCCCGTTAGATGCCAGCCAGCTGGAAGTACGTTTTGGTAAGGTTGCCAGCACTGAAGCCAAAGTACTCGATCCTCAAACACTACAAGTTAAAACTCCGCCAGGCCGGTTGGGGATGGTTGATGTAACGGTTAAAAAATTAGATGATAATCAAGAAAAAGTACTGGAAAAAGCTTATCGCTATGTACAACCCGCACAAGCGAATATCAGTACTAAACAAGTGATTACAGCGATGGCCATTGATCCTTCCCATACTTATCTAATGGTGGGGCAGGGCAATTACATCCGAGTATTTAATATTAGTAGTGATCATTGGCTAAATAAGTCTGAAGATACTGATGGTGATAAGCAACTGGACGGCCCATTAAATCCGGATGATTTAATGAAGCTGATAGATCTTGATAAAAATGGTATTGATGATCGGCAAATTTTGACTACAAACCTACCCGCTGGTTATGTTGCCTTAGGTATTCAAGGCTATTTTAAAAATACCACTGATCGGATATTTGTAACGGCAGCTAAACCGAGCGGTGATAGTTTTACGGATGCTAAATTATTTATTTTGTCTGTCAGTACAGATATTAAAAATACCCTTATATTAAGGGATTTACCATTGCCTGCTAATTTTGCCAAAGGGCTAGCTGTTAATGACCACAATGCCGTATTAGCCATGGGTGATGCCGGTATCGGCCTAGTGGATATTTATATCCCAAGTAAAGCCTACTTGTTTGAAACCTTAAAATTACCTCATCAATTACCTGCCTTGGATATTGCGCGGCTTGCTGACAAGCCTAGTCGTGATGTGTTGTATGCAGTAGCCGCAGGTGACTGGGACTACAAAACCCAGCAATTAACCAGTGCGGAGCGTGCAGGAGAAGGGGGCTTCTATATTATTGGTCGTGGTCAAAATGGGTTAACCATTGTTAGCCAGTTGGATATACCGGCCAGTAAAGTCATTGTTAAAGGTGATTATGCCTATTTAGCGACAGGTGATCGAGGGGTTGTGGTTGTTAATGTTAGCAACCCTGCTAAACCCGTCGTCGTAAGTCGTCTAAGTGGTATAGGCTATGTGTATGATATAGCCAGTAAGGGGCACTTGCTCTATCTAGCACAAGGTAGCAATGGCATCTTATCAGTTGATGTGACTGATCCTGCTCAACCTAAAGTATTAGAAGGGATGGATGCTTATCAGTCTAATCATTTAACCCACGTCATTGCCTTACCTTATTCTGCTGTAGGGGCGGGTAGTCAAGATCGGAAAAAATACCCAGGGGTTATTCAGGTAACCAATGATGTGGCGTTAGCGTTACATCGGGTTGAGCCTATAAATGGTATTTTGGATTACAATGCTGAAAATAAACTGCTGGCTAAATTAGTATTTAGTAAGGATATCGCAGCAGACTTTAATAAAACTAAGTTTTCAGTCACTAAGGAAAATGGCGACCCAATTGAATATGTTATTAATCTAAATGGTAATGATGCTGAAATTACACTAAATAAAAATCATGGTCTAAAAGTTAATGACAAGCTGTTTATTTACGTAGCCAGTGTCTTAGCCTCATATAATAAAACGACAAAAACAGTCTTATATCAGTTAGAAAAAGACCAGAAAGTGTCTTTAACCTTCCGTGGCAAGCGCCCAGACAACATTGCAATTGAAGCCATTTTACCAAGACGGGTATTAGCAGGTAAAACCCAGCAGGTAACAGTGGGTGTGTATGGTGCACCGCTAGATAAAAGCCGGGTTGAGCTATGGGTTGCAGGTAAGCAGTTATCCATCAGCAAAATTGAAAGTCATGATAACCAAGAGCGGTTAGCCATGATCACTGCTGAAGCACCAGCAATTGATGTACCTGGTTATTACGATGTATGGGTAAAAGTTGAAAAACAAGGCATTTGGCAAAAAGCGATTTTACAAGGCGCTTATGCCGTTGATCATGCCATTAAACTGCTCTCTGTTACCCCAAGCTGGGGGCCATTAACTGGTGGCACTCAAGTTGAATTAAGAGGTGAAGGTTTTGAGCCTGGTAACACGGTAATGGATGGTTTGCAGCTGTTTATTGGCTCTACCCCTGTAACTGATTTCGAGGTACTGGCTACCAACCGATTAATTATGCGTACCCCTAAAGGTGTGGTGGGTCGTCATGAAGTGATTGCTGAAAACCGTTTTGGCGACCAAGTACGTCTTGATCGTAGCAACGGTTTTGGTTATGGCTTGAAGCAATTAGCTGTGACTCAGGCTACCCGAGTGGGTCCGGTGGCTGTAACCGTTGACCAAACTGATGGTGTTGCTTATACCGCAACTGGCTTCTTTACTGAAGTAACGCCTTATAGTGGTAAAGATCCGTCAGTCATGCGCTCATTTGCGGTGAAATATCAAGATCAATATTTACCTGAGCAGCTGCGCCTTGCCACATTTGATATTAACAATCCATCTCAGCCTTTATTAGTTGGTGGTGCACCTGTATTGCCAGAAGCTAAACAGGATGATGAGTTGGTAAAAAATGCGCTGCTTAAAAAACTATTAGCAGCAAAAGCATTAGGTGATGATCCAATTGACTCTATCTTTGAAAATGGCAAGTTGGAAGACAATCTTACTGAAGAAGAATTAAATGAGTGGCTGAAAGTACAGCATAGTTATTTACCCACAACGCTAGACTCATTAAATGCACAAATTGTTAAACAATGGGAGCTGGATAGTAACGGCACTGATTTAGTAGAAGCCAAATATGCTTATATTGCGAGTGGTTCTGGTGGTGTTGTCCAACTGAATGCAAATGATGGTAATGGTCTACCGCTGGTGAGTGTGGTAAATCATGAAGATGACTTTAAGCATACGACAGATATTACTAAACAAGGGGATGCACTATTTACTGCCACTGCTAATGGTGGAGATACAAAACTTGGAGTTGATGAGACTTGTAAACGGGGAAGTGCTAAGTTTACGCCAGGTGCAGTACAAAGCCTGTCGTATAAAGCTGCCAATGACCCAGTCAGTTTTGGCGATGTTGGTATTGTTGGTGGTGCAACAGTATTCTTTGATGGTGAGTGGTTATATGCGGGTGGAACCCTGGGTGGTGTATCGCATTCCCCTGCAATTGAAGAGTGTAGGCATTGGCGACTGGTTCAAGGGGCTCGTAGTCGTGATGCTGTTGGGGGTTCCTCTACAACAAAATTAGGAAATAGTTTTAGTGCCATTAACTTGCTTGATCCAAGCTTAACCAAGTCGCAAAACTTTGATGTCAATATCCAAGATGTGGTGGCTTATGGTGATCATTTAATTATTGCTTTGGGCGGTAAAGGCATTGTAATTGTCCCTAAAGATGATTTAGAAAAGCAAACTCCGTTCTTAATTGATGAAAAACTACAACACGCTGCTGGACATGTTCGTAAGTTAAAAATATTTGGCAACCTGTTATTCTTGGCCGCAGAAAATGGCTCTGTGGTGGTGCTGGATATTAATGACATTAATAAACCTAAAGTCATCAGTGCTGGTAATATTGAGTCGGTTGATGATATTGATATTTTTAACGACCGCTTAATTGCTGCTGGGGGTAAAGCAGGTTTACGGGTATTCCAGTTACCCCATAGCTTTGTGGCTGCAGCTAATGTGCAGCCTGGTGGACTGTTATCCAGCCATCAAGATAGCCATTTCACTTTTAGCTTTAACGAGCCTGTTAGTGTTAAATCATTGCAAGCAGCGGGTGCTGTCACTTTATCTGTTATTAGTGAAGAAGATGACCAGCCAACGCCAATTGAAGTGACGGTAGAATCAGTAAATGAGGTTGAAGGACGGACTAAAACCTTTACTGTTAAATTCG
This sequence comes from Spartinivicinus poritis, assembly GCF_028858535.1. NCBI lineage: Bacteria > Pseudomonadati > Pseudomonadota > Gammaproteobacteria > Oceanospirillales > Zooshikellaceae > Spartinivicinus > Spartinivicinus poritis. The sequence continues at coordinate 63,898 of NZ_JAPMOU010000013.1, read as the reverse complement.
AAAAACAGCCAAATACTCGTTATGAATTAGCCGTTAATCATGTAGAAAATTTACGTGGCTCCCATTTATGGGCACCCTTTATTCGTGAATTTAAAACCACGAAAACTGCTGTCCAGCGTCCAATCATGACGCGTATTGCTCAAGGTAGCTTATTAGCGGATGATAATCAGGCGCAAGTTAAAGTATTTGGTCAGCATTTCCAAGCTGGAGTCACTAAAGCCTACATTAATAGTTATCCAATTAACTTCACAGTTAATTCTGCTACTGAATTAACTATTTCAGGGGTTGTGTTACAACAGCTTAACCTGGAGCCAGGTCAATATCATTTACGCTTGGCAAACGATGATCTTTCATCTGTCTATCTTGGTGCGATTGTTTATGGCGCTGAGCTTGGGCAAGCAGAAATTCAAATGGATTTAGACGCAGGTGAACAGTCGGGAGGCTATGTTGTAACGGCAACTACGCCTGAAGACAAAGGTATTTTCTTGCCTGGCACCAAGGTGAAGTTCCAGTCACGTAGAGATAACACAGTTGTTATGTCTGAGTTTTTGCCAGGTGGTGGTGAGATTCGTGACTTAAAAGACGACGTTATCAGCCTGGAAGAATTCCGTTTTAAAGTCCCCGCTTCTGAATACCCTGGTGTTTATGATGTGTATGCCATTATTCCTTCAGGTGGCAGCCATCAAGAAATTAAACTGGGTGAATTTGCTTATACGGCAGGTGTTGGTCGTGAATGGAATTTACCAAACTATCCACCAATGGAAATTGGTGCTGCTTTTGAGCGGGATGATACGTTATTTATCGGTATTAAATCAGGAGCAAAACCAACGGCAATAAATCGATTTTTAATGCCGAGTGGCTTTGAAACCTATGATGTATCTATTCCTGATCGTCCCGTTCGGTTAGCTCAGCTAAGAACCGAATCTCCTATTACTGGTGTGGCAGTGGCTGATGGTGTTGCTTATTTAGCAGCACAACGAGAGGGCTTATTGTTAGTTGATGTAAATAATCCCGCTCAACCGTTTAGAGTACGTTCTATTAGTTTACCTGGGCAACGAGCAATGGATGTGGCTATTGATCCCGTTAAACAAGTATTAGCTTTAGCGGTAGCTGATGATTTAGGTGCGGGTTTTATTCGCTTCTTTGATTTAACGGATGATGAGCTAGGTCAACCGGCTGGTTATAGCAGCATTATTTTCCATGCAAAATCAGACGACAATCAGCTGCAAGGCCAGCCTATTGATATTGCTTGGCAGGATGGCAAGTTGGTTATCCTGCACCTGTATAAAGATAACTTAAAACTGGCTGAAGTATCTGGTTTTGGTGGCACTCTACAGCAGAAGCTGCATAACTTGTCGATTGAAGCAGCACAAGATTTTAAGGCAGGACAAGCTAAAGACCTGCTACAGGCTTCCATGCAAGTGGAATATGGCCAGGTCCATATTGGTACCCATAATCGTCATTGGGTATTAGTGCCTGATCAAACAGGTGAATATCAGCTTTCTCACTGGCAAAAGCGGGAAAAAGGCGGGGAGCTATTTGCCCAAGGTGGGCAGCTGATGTCGTCTAATCAGGGTGGTGTTCTACAAATTCGCACGACTAACTTAGCGGTAACCGCATTTACTCCAGCTGCTGGCAGTGTCATCGCGAAAGAACAAACCATTCGGGTTCGTTTTAATAATTTAATGAATACTGACAAAGATAAACTAACTGATTGGTTACAGTTAGTTGACCAAGCAGGTCTGTTAATTGATCAGTCTGCCTATGAAGTAACTGCCATTAATAGTCTGGTTGGTGCTTATTTAGATATTAGTTTTAATGAGACCATGCCAACCGGTGGCTTTACTATAAAAGTAGCGAAGGACTGGTTGGACTTAACCGGCAAACCAATGGTTGCTGGTGCAACAGCGCATTACACTTATCAGCCTGTGCAACGCCCTGCTATTGAGCGAGTAGAGCGCCTAACAGAAGATACAAGTCATGATTCAGCTATAGATGGTTCAACTACAGAAAGTGCTGTTAATAAAAACACTCACTTATTCCATGGTGATAAGACTGAAACGGTTAAATTAATAGGTGACCACTTTGCATCTGGCTTAAAAATATGGGTGGGTGAAACCCTGGTTACTGGTTCAGTCACAGTAGCGGAAGACGGCAAGAGTGTTACTTTTGCTATGCCAACCTTAAATTTAGGTGTATCAGCGACAACGTTGCCTATTAAAGTGGAGCAAGCAGGTTTAACCACTATTAAATTAGGTGCATTGACTATCCTACCTAAAACTCATATTGACAGCTTCTTCCCATTATCTGGCCCACCAGAGGGAGGTAATCGTGTCAGTATTTATGGTCGTGGTTTCAGTTATGGCGTTACGGTTAAGTTTGGCAATAATCTGGCGGGTGATTTAAAGGTTATTAATAGTCATCATATTGAAGTGCGTGCGCCTTCTGGCAACTTTGGTTCAGTTTCCATTACTGTGGAGCAGCCTAATTTCCCTGGTGAAGTCAGTAAAGCCACTGAAAACTATTTTTATGCAGGTAAACAAGTTGGCTCTATTAATTTACCAACCGATGTGCCTAGCCCAGTGTCTGCTTTAGTGCAAAAGGACCAGCTGTTGTATGTGGTTACTGGTGGTTCGTTTAGTGTGCGTGACCGTAAAGGTTTAGAGCATCCTGACTTAATAAGTTCTAATGCAAGGCTCTCGTTATTAAATGTTGCAGATCCAGTAAAACCTGAAATAATCGAAAAACAAAACGCTAATAACACAAACAAGCCTTTCCATTTTGATGCAACAAGTAACCAAGAAAATAATGGAGTAAGTTTAAGTGAGTTTGTTGATATCACCCTGGAAGGTAATCGTTTATTTGTTGCTGGTAATAGCAACGATGGGAGAAATTACTTTTTCGATTTTGATATTACCTTAGCCACAGACCCGCTGTTATTAAAGGACTATCCATTACCTCAGGATGAAACCATTAGAAGCCTGGCAGTGAAGGATAATGTGCTTTATGTAGCGACACGCAAAGGGCTTCGCATTTATAAAGTACAGGCAAATGATCTGCAGTTAATTCGCCACCTAACTAATGAACAAATTAGTGGTGCGCCATATCGCTTGAGAATAGCAGACGATAGTTTGTGGATAGTACAAACAGGGCTACGTAAACTAGTGCAAGTTGAGCTGGCCAGTGGTGAGTTTAAGGTTATTCGCGAAGTTAATGTAACTAATAGTAAAGAGAGAAGAATTAGACCTGAAGATATTTGGGTTCAGGATAACTTATTATTAGTTGCTACTGGTCGTGATGGAACAGTACAACTCTATACCCTGGATAGCGATACATCAGCTACTAAAATTGCTGAATTAAAACTAGCCCACTTAATGGCAAATGGAGATATTTCAGCCAATCGCCTATACCTTCATGGCCAAACCCTTTATGTAGTAGCAGAAGAAGGGGATGTACAGTTATTTGATATTTCCAGTTGGCTAGCCGGCAATGTAGCTGAGCCTATACCATTACATTATTACTATGCCGTAATGGGTAATACCACAGCACTTGCTGTATCGCCTCGTGCACTTTATGCGGGCACTGCTTTTGGTTATTACAATGGTAAGGCAGTAGAAAACCCTGCACCAGCAGATGAGCTGCCAACAGCTTTAGGTGGTGGTTTAAATACGATTAAAAATGATTTGCTCACTATTATGGAGCAATTCCCTGCACCAAGTGGCCTACTTGCCAAAGGTGAAAAGGTTGAGGTGCAATTTAACCGTTTAATCAGTAATACCCAGTTAGCTAAGGAGAGTATTAATCAGTTATTTACAGTCAGCTTATCTGGTGTGCCTGTGAGTGGTACTGTTAAAGCATATACCAATAATGCGGGTACACGACTTGTATTTACCCCAGCGGCCTCTTGGCAAGCTAATAAGCAGTATCGTGTCGTATTGTCTGGTGGTATTAAAGATATTCATGGTGAGGCTTTAGGTGCTGATTACCGGTTTAAATTTGTTGCCACAGGACAAGTCCGTCCAAAATTTGCCTCTGTTACCCCAGCATTCTCTAGCTGGCATAAGGGGGAAACCGTCCAAATTACGGGGGAAGGTTTTACTGAGAATAGCAGTGTGTCGATTGGTGGCCAACTTGTGCCAACTGAATCAGTCAAATTGACCAAAGCGAATCAATTAACTGTTACTGTCCCGGCACTATCTGAGTCACCTGCAGAAAATCGTTTGGTGGGTATAACCATAAGTAATGGCTCATTAAGTCACTTTAAGGCGGCTCAGCTGACTTATGTAGCCGACCCAACTATTGAACAAATTGGTCGTTACTCTCGTGATCATCAAGAGTTAAATGACAATATACATCAGTATCAGTTTAATCAGCAGGATATCGTTGCCATTCAAGGTAAAGGCTTTAGCCCTTCAACTAAAGTATTAATCAATGGTAAAGCTGCAGAAGATGTCCGATTTGAGTCATCTGAAATAATCAGCTTTAGATTGCCTGCAAACACTTTAGGTGAACTCACTATTTCTATTCAAAATGGTGATGGAAAGCCTGTTGAAAATAAAAAACTGTTAATTACCCTGGAGCCAAAACAACAAATTACCGATATTGCAGGTTGGTATCGGAGTGGCTCTAATTTATTGGTCTGGAAAGATAGTGAATTCAGACTTTATTCCACCTTAGAAAGTGATATACCACTGCTGTTGTCTACAGCTAATGTCAACCGTCCTGTCCATACGGCTGTAATGAATAATGGTTATGTGACCTTGCTGGTTGGTAGTGGCTGTGGGAAAACTGTGCCTACAGGTAAGCGCTGTGATGTACAGGTATGGTCTGTCGCAGACCCTTATTCACCTGAGTTGGTGAATACCATTAATAATGCCCGTGGCTATGCTATGGATAAATTGCGGCCACTAACAAATGGTTTTGTTGGGTATGCGGAAAATAACTTGGTGTTAGGTAATGAACTAGGTGCTGATTTATTACAAGTTACTTTAACTGATGCAAATAACCGCTTAGTGGATGTTGCGGTTGTGGAAGATCATCTGTTGTTATATAGAACCAGAACCATTGAAGCCCGCTCAATTGCCACCCCAGCAACAATAGCTGAGACTGTTAGCCACAGCATTATAGAAAAACCACTGACTATGAAAGTTAATGGGGCAATTGGTGTGATTGCAGGTAAACGAAGTTTGCAATTTATTGATACCAGCAATTTACCCGTCAGCTTACAAAATATTGAGGCAACGAATTACCCCGTTAATGTTGAAATTAAGGATATTGCATTAAGTGGAGAATTATTGGCTATTGCTCAATCATCAAAAATTAATGTTTATGACATTAATGCAAGTCAAGAAAATAAATTAACTGATTTGGTGCCGGTATTTACTCGGTTTGCTAATACTGATCAATTGAGTATACAAGGCAGTTTGTTAGAGTGGAATAACCGTCGCTGGTATTACAACGTACAGCTACCCATTGCCAATGCTTATGCGATATATCCAAACCGGTTAGCTAACAACGGTAACCCAATTAGTCTTCTGACCAGTGGTGAAAGTAAGGCATGGCAATCCGTTATTGTGCAGGTGAGGAAAGCGGACACCAATGAGCTGGTGCCTGGTGATGTGGAGCTAAAAGGGAATATTCTTAGCTTCCGGCCAAGAGGTAAATACCAGTTAGATAGCCGTTATAAATTAAATTTCTTTAACCAACCCAAGCAAACCGTTAACTTACCTGCGATGGACTTTAATGTGCCACGTCAGGTTAAAACGGCAAAACTATTTGGTTTTGAACAAATCTCAGTAGCAGGTATTGCTCCTACTGCTATGAATAATGAGGATGCTACCCAGGTTACTATTGTTGGCCAAAAATTAAATCAAATTACTGAAGTTAAAGTAGCAGGTAAAAGGCTGTTAAAAGCTAATAATGATTTTACTGTCACTACTGATGGCAATGAGTTGTACTTTAACCAACGTTTAACTCAAGTAGGGTTACATTCGTTAACCTTAGTCTCTAATGAACAAACCATTATTTTACCAGCCGCTATTAATGTAACGGAGAAATTGGCGTTAACAGCAGCTGTTAGTCATTATGGAACTGACGAAGAAAATGTAGGTTCTACTGAGCAGGCATCGATTATCAGTGATATTGGTGGTACAGCAATTCGCTTGCAAGGCAAAGGGCTTGGCACGGATGTGAAATTGTATTGGTTGGCTGAAAAAGAAACCTTTGCTGAAGATACTAGCCTGCAGCTGAACTATCGTTATGAAAATAATGAAATCCAATTTACTGTGCCTGCTGTAGCTAAAACCGACAGTTATAAGGCAGGTAGTAAGTATCGGGTTGAGGTAGTACGGCAATCAACCAATGAGCAAGTGACATTAACACCTAACCAGATGTTGACGGCGATGGATGACACAGCTCCTCATATTCGCGTGAAACATCACTTGAATTATCAGCAACCAGTACGACTTGAGGCAGATGAGCCGGTAACCTTTAGTCAGTTTAAAGTGGTTCGTGTATTTAATGATTATGGCAACCAACCACCACAAGATGTCACTGAGTTCTTTGTTCAAGATCAGTTGGTGGCAAATAATATTATTCAAATTAAACCCCAAAAAGGTTATGCCTTAGCACATAATTCTATCTACCAAGTAACAATAGAGGGAATTAAAGATAAGCATGACAATATCGCTTACGGTAATGATGTGACTGCAGGACGGTATGAACATGATGCCCAAACCCATGACCGTTTACCACCACGGAATATTCAATTAACCCGTGCTGATACCAATAAGGTTATTACATCTACCAGTGATGATGGTGATGGTCAGGCGGTGTTAACGAAAAACCGTGAGTATTGCTTGATTGTTTCAGCTGAAGATAACAGGAGAGGCAAATTAAGTTTTAAATACCGTGAGTCATTTGATGGTGGCTTTAATTTTGGCCCTGAAAAATCAGTAGGACAGTGTAAAAATGGACAAAAAAGTTTTACTTTAAGTGTTCATAATAAAGCTGAAGGTCTTGCATTAAAAGTAATTGCCAGTGATGGACAACAAAAAGTTGAGCAGATTTATCGGATTAAACTAAAAGACCCTGAAGTAAAATTAGCCTCTTTTAGTACAACACCTGAAGTAGTGGAAGAAGCTACAACCGCAACCTTGATATTTAATGTAACTGGGGATGTGGACTTGGTTGACTGGGATTACAGCCAGGTTCAGGTGAAGCTCAACAATAAGTGGCAGCCAGTTGAAACAACTAAACAGGCATCAACAGATAAACGTAGTCAAACCATTACGGGCAAGCTACGTCATCCTAAATTAATTAAGCTTACCAGTGATAATCCTAGAAGTTTGCAACTTGAAGCACGGCTTCGGGTGAATATTGGTTTAAATACCATCAGTGATTTAAATGCCACTTATACCTTGCATTTAGATAAAACCAAGCCAACCATCAGCATTGTTTCGCCTAAGCATGATGACTTTGTACCTTATGGTGAGCGAGTGGATGTACTCATCAACTCATTTGATAAATATGGTATTGATCGAGTAGAACTGGCGAAAAATAATGAAGAGTGGCAATCATTAAAAACACCAAACCATTATAGTTTTACTCAAGAAAAACCAGAGGATAGCAACTCAAATAATGGCGGTATTGAAAGTATTAACATTAAGGTACGTGCCTTTGACCCGAATGGTAATGAAAGTGATCCAGCGGCTAATGGTCGGTCGGAAATTACCATACATTTTTATGATCCAGAATTAGGGGCGCCACAACTTAAGATATTGTCACCAACAGATGGGGCTGTATTCCACGAAAAACAACCAGTGACATTTGAAGTATTAATGCGCAATGTGTTAGAGGCCACTTTATATTTGGATATTGCTGGCCAGGCTGATCACTTGGATAACCCTGCACCGATTAAACTGACGCGTAGTGCAGAAGACAAAGAGCAAGTATTTGTAACGACGACAATTCCTGCTATTGAAAAAGACGTGGTTGTGTTAGCTCGTGTGGAAGCTGGCACTGCGTTAAAAGCCCGTGCTCACCTAAATGTGAAAAAAGATAAGGGTATTGATGAAGCATTAACAATTAACAGCCAGCCAGCAACCCATATTTTGTCGGGTACAGAGCTATCTGTACAGGCTGCAGTAGAACCAGAAATGGTAGACTATAGCAGGCAGTCCAAACTGGTGGTTAAATCAGATCAGGCAGCATTAGTTGAGGCAGAATTGAAGCAAGGCATTCAGTTTTGGGAGACACCAACCAATGTAGCTAACTTAACCTTAGAGGCTTTATTAAAGGACTTATCTGGCCATAGTAAAACTGCCAGTCATACCCTACAGGTGATGCCTTACTTTAATGGCGATAAATTACCTGTTTATCAAACAACAGATGCCACCTGGCAAATTGAGCATCCTGTTTATGCGCCAGGCTTTAATAACAGTAACGCTGCTTTAATTTGGGTGGAAAACCAGCGTGGCGGTGGTTTTAACATCCGTAATGTAGAGCAGCAGTTAGTAACATCTGAACAAGGAAAAGTGAAATTCCTTGGTTTTAATGGTCAACAATTAATAACCCAGGTATTAAAAGGTGGTGATGACCACCTAGTGGTATATCAGGCTCAAGCAGGTCAATGGCGATCTGTATTTGAGCAAAAAATTTACGGTGATTTGATAGGAGTAAATGGCCAGGCGGTATACCTGCAATATGGTCAAACCTTGTCTGCACTGGTGTTAACCAACAATCAACACAACCAATTACAAGCAGTGCCTGCTGCAGGCATTAGTGTGGCAGAGCCAATACGTGCTGTGCAGTTGGATCAAGGCCAGTTATATGCACTGACGGCTTCTGGTTTATACCAATTTGGCTTAACGGTGGCTGGTGGCTTTTTACAGCTTAATCAGCAGTTATTCCTGGCTTTAGCTGACCAGCAAGGGTTGGCAGTCAGTGGTAATCGTTTGGCTACTTGGGTAACCAACCAATCGGTTACTAAAGTACAGCAGTTTGTGATTAGTGACCAAGGTGAGTTGATACAAGCAATTGATCAAGCAATAAACTTACCTAATACCATTAACCAAGCTCACTGGGATAACCAATGGCTTTGGCTTGCAACTGAACAAGATAATCAGCCTTTATGGAAGGCTTATCAACAAGCTAACCAGGTAGCAGACTATCATGCTAATGAGCTGTTATTTACACCAACTGCTTTATTTGAAGTAACGTCTCAGGCGATTTTACAGCGTGCTATTCAAACTTCGACATCATTACCAGAACCAAAGATAACGACTAAAACAACTGTCACGGGTTGGCAATTAGATGTCAGTGCTGAGCCATTACAACCAGAGATATCACAGCCTGACTTAAAGCTGTGGTTGACTGATCAGCAAGGTAAATTATTAATTGTTGCTCGTAATGGCCAGCAATTGTTGCTGCCTTATTCTCAGAAAAATGACAGCGTAAATCTGCATTGGCAAAGTCGTGCAGGCAGTGGACAAATTGCTGTTAATTTACCTGCAGTGAATAATTTTATTGCTAATACAAGCCGGCAGCCAGCCAATGGTCAGACGTTAGCCTCCGCTGGTTTAGTACCTGTCACTGCATTGTTGGGTAATGATAATAAAGTCAGTCAAGCCAGTTTAGCTGATAAGCAGGCTATGGCATTAGTAGCAAATGCGGCGACTGGCTGGTGGCAATTGCCAGCTACTGTAGAACCGACAAATCTGGTTGTTGAATTAAATAGTCAGCCAGCGACATTAAACTGGAATTTAATTAAATCGAGTGACAGTTCTGCTAATACCCGTTTGCAAGTATTACAGCCACAACATAACAGTCAGTTAAAAGAAGGTGATGAGGTAACAGTTGAATACCATGTGGCCACCACTCACCCTGATACTAATGAAAATATTAATTTTCACTATGCCGTCGTTGGTTTATATGACTTTAATGATCAGCTGATTTTCCGTCGGATAGTGAAATCTGCAAAAGGTAAGCTGTCATTTAAACTGCCTTCACTGCGTGGTGAACAGGAAAACTATCAGTTAAAAGTTGATGCCTATGCTGGGGCACATTATCAATACGATCAGGTTGTAGTAGGCTTGCGTTTATCACCCAAGTATACGCTACCTGTACCACAGTTAGTGGGCTTACCGCTATCTATCATGGCGGGTGCTGACTTAAATATTTCCCTTGAAAATAGCCTGCCTGTGGGTGCTTATGGCCAACTGGTGTTGAAAGATGAACAGGGGAATGTGTTAGCAGCAGGTGAAAAATCTATTCGCTATGCTATACCTGATTTGTCTTATATTAACCAAACCCTTGAGCTGACAGCAGAAACTACTGATGATTTTGGTAATAAAGAGATTGTTGTACGCATGATAAAGGTGGTTCGTCCATTTATATTAGAAAAATCTAATAATTTATTGGCTCATGACCTGTTGTTACCTGATGTTGGTTATAGCTGGTACTTACAAGGCCGTGAGCTATATACCACAACTGATGGCAAAGTAACTCAGCTGGATAGGGACTTCAGCCAGCTACAGCGTTTAGGTGACCGGTTAATTGGCTTAGACCCTAATTATGGTCTGTTATTTATCGACCCAGCTGAAGACTATTTAGAAGTGGGTCGTCATCCATTAGCTGGCTTAAAAGGTTTTGTTCAAAATGGTCGTGAGTTGATTGCTTGGAGTGATGAACAAGCTTACCGCTATCAAATTCGTGGCAATGCATTAGAAAACTTACAGACAGTTAACTTAAATAACTTGAATGAAAATAACCAAAGTCTGTTTATTCAAGCAGTGGAGTGGAATAACCAGTTTTATCTACTCACCCAAAATGGTTTATACCCTTGGGACAGCGCCAGCCCTGTAGCATCAATTAAAGAAGCGAAGTGGGCTAAAGTGCACAATAGTGGTGTATGGGTGATGACAGAACAAAACACCCTGCATCGTATAGCTAAAGTAAGGCAAGTGCAGTCTATTGCCTTGCCTGGTTCAGCTGACCAAGCCCTAGCGGTTGGTAATTATTTATTATTGGTTAATCAGGCTGCTCAGCAGTTATATGTGGTTGATACAAATATTGCTGATCAGCCACAATTAATTGGTCAATTTACTGTACCTGAATTACAGGGTAATCAAGTGAGCTTTGCCCAAGGTAACCTGTATTTAGGTGGTCATACAGGGGCCGTTTATAAAGTCCAGTTTAATGACAACAATTGGCAAACCGTGTTGGCTGCTCAGCCAAATAAAGGATTGGTTACAGACCTGAGTTTACATAATGGCCGACTACATGTGGCAGCAGCAGGTTATGGAGCCTATCAACGCTACTTCCAGAATGGTAACTGGCAATTAGAGAATTACCTGTCCACTTATACCAATGAAGTCAACCATATATTAGCTGATGGAGATAACCGCTATCTGGCTTTAAAGAAGACCAAGCAACTAATTAAGGTGACTGGTCAAGGGCTTACTATGCGTACTGAGCAACTCTTAACGGGAGTTGAAGTTGAGCGCATGGTGCTTACGTCTGACTATATCGTGGCGTCTTCAGGAACAAGACTGTTTTATGTCAACCGTCATACCCATGAAAACCACATGGTGGATTTGACTAAGCAAGATGCTACGGCAGGTGAGGTAATTACTGGCCTAACCAATTTACAAAATATTGTTTATGTCACTACCCAACAAGGACGAATTTTCCGTGTGGATGTTGGTGGTCAATGGCCAATAGAAACGCATCAGATCAAAATTGAACCTGCTTATACAGGAGCAGCAGCGGCGATTGCATTAGTAGGAGCAGGTTTTGAAAAACTATATTTTGTTAATGGACTACAAACCATTACGGTTTTGGATGTTAATACACTTAAAACTAAAAATATTAAATTACCGCAATTATCAGAAGGCAGTGCAGGGCAAATTACTGCAATACATGTCAATCAGGGAGTGCTTTGGGTTGGTTATGTTGATGATGCAGGTGAAGTATTAATCAGTGCGTACAGTTTAGCAAAACAGCAATGGCTTGAAGGGTTAACCAAGCCAGTCAGTGAACTGACTGAAACCCGTGCCAGTGCCAAAGTGACTGCAATAGCAGTGGAAGGTAATTGGTTGGCTATTGGGTTAGGAGGTGAAGGTGTTGTATTAACACAATACCCAATGGCATTAGTACATGCGGCAACCCAACTGGCTGAGCCTAAGCAATGGAATATCGTTGTACAAGGCGATCAGTTATCTTTTGCCTTAGAAAATAGTCAAGCGGTAAAAACAGTTCAGTATGTACTGAGCATTATTGACCACTATGAATTAGAGGTGGGCAATAATCGAGTGACAACTGAAGAAAACATTGTTGGTGCTTCTCAACAAGCGCCATTTACTGCAGGTGTTGTGGTACCTGCCCAGTTGCGTAATGGCCAGCCATTCTTTATTCGTTCCCGAATAGAAACCTTCACAGGGGAAGTAATTGAAGGGGCTGAGCGGGGAGTGGTGCTACAGGGTGAGGAGCTGCCACAAAATGAATTTGACGTTGAGTTATTTATTGATAGCACCAGCTATCTGCCAAAACCCTTTAAAATTGAAGCATTAGTTAATAACTCAAGATTCCCTGTGCAACAAGTAGAGTATTATATTTCTGAAGGGAAAACCGCCGATGGAGCCTATCAAATGATAGGTAAACATTATGGCCCGGAATATGTGATCTATCGTAATTACGAACAAGAACGCAATGGACATTATATTAAAGTTCGGGCAATCGATATTTATGGCAATGTAGCAGAGTCCGCTGCTAAACCAATTACCCGACAGTACGACTCGAAAGACCCCACTTTATCTTTACGCGTTGAAGGTGAGTCGGTTTATAACAATAAAGTGATTGAAGGCCACCCATTTGAAGTACTGGGTAGTTATAGTGATGAGCAAAGTGGAATTGATGTTGCTTTCTTATACCGTAATGACGAACTGGTGAAAGCGGAAGTTGGTGGTAATCAAATTCATTTTACTGAAACCACACCTGTAAAAGGCCAACAGTTAAAGTATAAGCTGGTTGTCAAAGACTATAGTGGTAACACTAATTCAACTGACTTAAGTTATACCGTTATTGAAGATACGCAGCCTAAATTAACTGGCTTAGTCATAAATGGGCAATCATTAGCACTTGATCAATTATCAACAGTAAAAGCCAGTGTTCGTGAACGCAGCAGCTTTGAAGTGTCTGTTGCTGCAAATGACGATGTTGCTTTAGACCATGCTGAAGTGATGTGGAATGGCTTTAGTCAAACTAAGGACTTCTATAAAAATACTTCAGGTTCTGTTTATTTTACAGTAAATGATTTGCGTGATGCTCGGGTAGCTGAAACAGGAGAGCAAACTACTTTAACCGTAAAATTATACGATAATGCAGGACAAGTCCGTCTGCATCAAGTGCCAGTGAAACTGGTGAGAGATCAGGCCCCTGATATCGAAAAGCTTAAGGTTAAACCGCCTGTTGCTGGTATTTACGGGAATAATGCTGCTATTGAATTAAGTAATTTAGATAAGATTGATGATGGTGGGAAAAAGCAGTTATTACTTCAAATTTATCAAGTGATGTCTAATGGTGAGCTGGTTCTTTTAGAGGAAACAAGCCAAAAAGGCTGGCGCAATTATTTAAATGTAGCGCTAAAACTGCCAACAACCGATGTTTTTCCTGATGATAACTATCGCTTTAAAGTCAAAGTCATTGATAGCTTAGGTCAGGATGCGGAATCAGTAATCTTTACGATTCCACTAACCCAAAAACCAAACACAATCAGCTTTATCAAAAGTGATGATGCAGCGATTAACCCAGCTAAGGTTAAAGTGGGCGATACAGCGATTTATCAAGTAAAAGTGCTTGATAGTGCGGCAAAACCAGTAGCTAACCAGCAAATTCAATGGTTATTAGTAGATGATGAAAACCGGGATGACCCAAAACCGATAGTTACCTCTGCCACTGATACAACAGGCGTTGCCCAATTAACCTTTGATACTGTTCGTGAAGCCAAGAAATACTTTATTCAAGCGAAGCTGACTGAATACTCCTATATTGGTGGTGTTTCTACTCCAGTCACCATAATACCTGGAAAAGTGGCGTCTATTGATTTGGATTATCCACAACAAGTGGTGGCAGGAAGCGGCTTTACCATGCGCTTTGCTGCCTATGATGCAGCCAGTAACGAAGTCACCTTGGAAGAGTCTGTACCATTAACCTTGAAATTACCCGAAGGTTTCCATTTTGGTTTTTCCAATAACCTGAATGTAGTTAATGATGGTAATAGAGAAAGTGCCCAGATTTTAGTTAAACAAGGTGTTGTGGTTGAAATTGAGGCTGCGACTAAAGCGGGTAATGGATATCAGTTTGAGCTGGTTAAAAATGGGTTGAAAATACGAACCAGACAAGGGAATACTTGGGTAGAACAAGATCCTGCAATTGACTTATTACCAGGAAAGCCAGTGGGTTTTGCAATTGAAAAAGACGAAATTACAAAGCATCCACTTGGTAGAAAAGAGTTGTTAGAAGCAGGTGACAGAATAAAATACAAACTGAAACTGGTTGATGCTTTTGGTAACCAGGTTTCTCATATACAGCAAGGAAACGAGTTAGTTGAAGCTGATATAGAAGCCTCTATAACACTGGAAAATGATGAGTTGAATGAAGAAGTCGAGCTACCAACTTCTTTACGGCTAGATAATGGTAAACATAAAGATGGTTTTGAATTAAGTAGCTCAAAACCAGCAGTCGTTAGATTTACAGTGTTAGCAAACCAGGGAGCATTGGCTGAAAACCCAATTAGTAAAACATTAGAAGTTGAATTTTTGAAACGTTTGCCTGCTATTACACAGGCTAGCTTTGAGCAAGTGGTTAACTCAATTATCACACCATTGGTATTTGAGTTAAGTGAGCCACTCAACCCCATTTATTTTGACTCTAATAAATTAACCATCGTTAAAGCTGGAACAGATGAGGTGATTGCTGGAGAGTGGCAGTTAATGGAGCAACAGTTGCGTTTTGTTCCAGAAGCCCAGCTAATACAAGGGGAAAACTATCAATTTAATACGGTGAATACTGGTCTAAAAGGCAAGGCTGTGGACGATGATATATTGCCTCAACAGATAATTATTACAGCACCACATATTTACTTTATGCCTCAGGGGGCAGTAGCAAAGAAAGAGCAAGAAGGAAAGGTAAAATACTTTGCTTTAGAAGGGAGTGAATTTAAATTACTGGTTAACTCAAGTGTTAACCTTTATTCCACAGGTGCTAAATGGAATTGGTCAATAAATAATGATCTTCAGAGCGTTGATATTGATCCAGGTAAAATGGAAAAGTCAGTTGTAATACCAACAATTTCAAGTGATGGAAGCGAATCACCTGCTTATCAAGATGGAAAACTAACGACCCTTAGCCTGTTGATCGATAACTCTAGCAGTGAAGAAAATGCTGTTAAAGTTGCAAATAATCTCGCCATTAATATCTTGAAAGTAGGTGAAGATTATGATGGTGACGGCATTAATAATGAGCTGGAGTTTAGAACTCCAGGTCTTAATCCTGCAGACCCAGATACTAATGGTAATGGCATTTTAGATGGGGTTGATGACCATGATGGTGATCGCTTATCTAATAGCAAAGAGCTGGAGTTAGGTACTGACCCTAATAACTCTGACTCCGATAATGACCACTTAAGTGACTACTATGAGTATAAGTATCGTACAATTACGGATGATGAAGAGCGCTTCAATGATTTTGATGGTGATGGTATACCCGATGTGGTTGAGCATATCTCTAACTCAAGCCCAGCCAATGCAAGCGACTTTGAGGTAGATCCTTTTTACATTACCAAAGTTGAGATTATTGAACGACAGTTGAACTATGCACTAGGCAAGGACCAAGGGATTATTGTGCCTAAAGTACGGGTGCGATTTGAAAAAGATGACCTTAGTTTCTGGTTTTTTGCATCAGAAGTCAGTGGGTTATTCAACTATTACTCAAACGATCCCACCATAGCCAAGCCAGTTACTGGTGGTTTTGAAGCGCTGAAAGCTGGAAGCACAACCCTGCGGGTAGAGCTAGCTGAGCTGGCAACAGATGAATTAACAGCAAAAGTTGATTTAACTGTTACTGGTGCACTGATCCAAGAAAACACTATTCGTTTACTTGAAATGCCACAGGTGCAGCGTATTTATGCTGGAGCAGATCAGTTAAAAGTTTTCTTAGAGTTTATTGGCGATAAACCGCTGGAATTAAAGTCAGCCAAACTTGCAGAAAATAATCTATGTATAACTTCTACAAGTGCTGTAGAAGAAGCTACAAGAGAAAGTAGTGAAAGCTGTATAGGCACTATTGGCGATTACTTTTATGGTGAAAGCCAATTATATCGTGGCTATCGGTTTGTCTTGAATGTGGAAAAACCACCAGTGAACTGGAGCAGTAACCAGTCAATTGAATTACAGCTAATAGCATTACTGGATGGTGAGGAAAAAACGCTTACTTTAGTTATTCCTGTTGTGGAAGATCCAAAATTACAGGTTGAGTGGTTGGATAGTGCAACAGATAGTTCTGCTCAAAATGTAATTAGTGTATTAGGTAGGAATTTAAAACTAAATGACCCTGGTTATAACCAAGTTCAAGTTGAACTGTTAGCTGATGGGCAACCAGTTGAAGCACAGCAAAATTTAGAGGCTACTATCAGTATAGAATATAAAGAAAGCAAGTATGCTCGTCCCATTAAGCGTTATATGACAGATAATTTAACAGAGTTTAATCGATTAGTGAGAGCCTGGATCGAGGAAAACCCAACTGTAATGTACAGCTTACGTTTTACTGAGCAACGCTCAGACCAAAACTATACCGTTGAAATTCCATTAGAATTACCGTTGCCTAAGGAAAAAGTAGAAAGTTTTGACCAGAGTACGATTGATGACAGTCGCTTGAAAGAAACACAAGCCTCTTTTACCCCTATTGGTAGTGGCAAAGTAAATCTGGATATCAATAAACTGGAGTTATTGGGTGTTAGGCAAGGATTAATCAATGAGCTAGAAGACAAACTGCTAAATAGCCCAATTAAACCACCTGTCAGTACGTTAACTGATGAAAATGCACTTAGATTGCAAATGCAGTTTGAATACCAGCCATCAGAAGGCTCTCTGACACTTGAGTATTATTGTGAAAATAAAGGGACTTGCAGCTTAGATTTAGTGCAGTATCTTGAGGTAACGGCTGAAAGCAGATACCAGCTTGATATTAAGCTGAATGATTTATTGGCCGATGATATTCAACAGTTAGTAAAAGCTCAGCGAACTGTTGCAGTGAAGTATCAGGGAGAAATGTGGGTATTACCATTGGTTGTTGAGCACTCAAAAGCTGAAATTGAAAAACTTCACAGCAGTAGTTTGCAGTTAAAACAGAATGAGCAAAAAGTCTTAACTTATCAATTGAGTGTTGATCCTACTAGTGTATTGGCTAGTTTAGATTTGAAGTATTATGTTTTAACCACTGGAGTTTTAGTCTCTCCAGAATGCACCATTAATAATTGGGCGCACTATGAGGTATCAAGATCTATTTCATGTAGTAAAAAAATTCAGTTAAATAAATTAAACTGGAGTATTGACGTTAATAAGGCATTAACAATTTTAGATCTACCATTTAAATTAAGCCATTTAACAGTAGCTGGTAACTATTCAACGGATGTAGTTATTGTTGACCAACTTGGAAATATTTATCAGGATCAACTATCGGTTGAAGTGGTAGATGTGAAAGAACCTCCAGTAACTATAACAGTAGAAGCAATTAAAGGGCCGTTAGATAAATACTGGTTTAATGGATATAAAGCAGCTGTTGGATTATCGATCAACTCAACAGTCCCTTATATTATACATAAAGCAGACCTGGTAGCTGGTGGAACCATATATCCTGTAGAATTTAAAAATAGGATTGATGGGCCTATTTATTCAGTATTGTTTAATCCATATGAAAATGTCCTATATGTAAACCAAGAAGACATAGAGAGCTGGCTGGCAAGTAAGTTAAAGAGTGTCAAGTTAATCTTTCAATTTGTGCATGCAACAGACGGGCTACCAGTTTTAAGTCCAATGATAGAACTGGATATTCCTTTAAATAGTTTGGTAGTGGAAAGGGAAAAACCTGACTTCTGGCTGCCTGAAAAACTTGCAGCTAAATTATACGCTAATGGTCATTACGGTATTAGTGTGCCACTTTATCTGAAAAGCGGGGGGAAAGTGGCGAGTGTTACTTTGAAGCAAGGTAGTAACGAAATACAAAAGCTTGAGGTAAGAGGGCCTTATTACAGCTCTTATGCTGACAAAGAGTTTGGCTTAAATTTACCTAAAGAATTAGCACCTGGTGAATACGAAGTAGAGGTGCAGATCAAAACAAGCAGCGACTCTCTAAAAACAAGAACATTCAAACTCATCATTCCCGAATACCGCCCATTAAAAGGAGAAGTTTATGATGTGGAGGAAGATGTCAGTTTTGAATGGATTGATGAAGCTAAATTGTTAGCAGGGGTTCGTAATCAGCAACTACAATTTAACCTTCGCACAAATAACAATAAGGTGGGTAGTGCGTATGCCCTATTTAATGGCAAAGAACACTCAGTAAGATTAAATACTGTTAATAGGATAGGTATTGAGGGTATTGATGCCTCTTTAGTAGGACAGACAGTGCCTTTTGAGTTAAAAGTGGGGGTTGAGACAGATTATGGTCAATACAATAATAAAGTACTTAAGTGGGGGACTATTTATCGTCAGGTCACCATTATTGAAGACCCATTACCTAGCTTTAATCCTGATGAGTTTAAGCAACCTATTATTAAGTCAGTTGGTGATAGCCTAAGGTTTGACTTTACAATTACTGATCCTGGTTTTAATGATTTATCAGTTGAGTTGCTGATAGATGGTCAACCAGTTAAACAAGCAAACTTTAGTGTTAAGACTATTGCTGAGTTGGCAAGCGTACATGCTACAGGTTATAAGGCAAATAATGGTATTGAGCAGTTAACACCGTTATATTTTAGCTTTGTAAATAATGAGAAATTATCAGATCAAGCCTGCCCAATTTCATTCACCTCATCTTTAAGTGGTATTAAAACAGCCTTGTTTAAGGATGATGGTAGTTTTGAGGTTGGTGATAAACAGTCTGGTATAGTGCTAGCTGAACAGATATTAGACACCAATACAGTAAAATATAAATTGTGTTTATCTGATAATGTGCAACTGGATAAAGGGCTATATATACTTGGTATTATCACAGAAGGAGCTTCGGTAAATGAAACTAGTATTGATGAAGCTTTTGTTCAAGGAAAGTACACATGTACGAGTTGTCAGCAGTCAATAAATTTAGCTCAGTTAGAATTAAGTAGTACTGTTGAATCAAGTAATTCAACTATTAGGCCTTACTTAAAGCTAACTGCTACAAGAATTGGTAGTGGTAATAAAAAATACTATCAACCTGACTGGAATGCCTGGTATCAAGTGACCAAAGCTGATGAGGCAAAAACCTTTAGCTGGCGGGTAACTGAACATCGTGTTGGTGAAGATCGACAGATTACTTCCCTTGAGTTTAAGGTCAAAACTGGTAGCAACAATAGTATTCCAACAGTATTTAAAGGCACTTTATCTGAAGAGAAGCCAATATGGACTTTTGAGTTTGATGTAACAGAAGGAAGAGAGGTTTATATTTGGTTTGTAGAGAAACCAATGAATTCAAAATTAAGCTATTTCCTTTATAAAGATACAAATATTGGAAATTATCTTACAAATTACACTTCTACTCGTAGAGATTGTGATAATAGAAGGCTAAGTAGGGATCGAAAAATAAAAACTAGTATTGGCTCTGGTCGATATAAACTAATTGTTAGTGATTACAAGCTAGAAGAGTCAGAAGCTTTAAGTTTAAAAAGAACAAGTCCATTAAATTATACTGGTGACTTTGTTTTAAAAGTTGATAAACAATTCACAGGATGTAGTTTATAATGGTCTCTGTTTGAGCTGTTCTTTACAGCTCACTGGTTGTATAGCTGTTTAAAAAATAGCTTATTGGGGGAGTCGTTTAGTTCAATGAAAGCAGTAGTCGTTGGTTTAGTGTCAGCCAGTTTGTTATTAGCTGGTTGCCAGGAAAAAGAACAAGTTGTAGCCAAAGTAGCTGATGAAAAAATTAGCAAAACTCAGTTTGAAGCTTATTTAAAACATAAACATATCCCAACAACAGCAGAAAAACGGGTTGGGGCTGCTTTAGAACAGTATCTGGAGCGTGAAGCGCTGGCTAAGGCTATTGAAGATAGTCAGTTTTTAGATAATGAGTTGACTGCTGCTGAATTAAACGAATTTCGTAAGCAAATGTTGATCAGTCGTTATTTTGAAAAATACCTTAATCAAGCTGTAAGCGAAGATGCTTTGCATAATTATTATGCAGGTAACCCTGATCAATTTCAAAGCAAACGGGTGAATGTTGCTCATATTTTATTAAGGGTTCGCCCGAAAATGAGTGAACAGGAAATTGGTGTAGTAAAAACCAAAGCTTATGAAGCCTATAGCAAGTTAAGGGCAAATGAAGACTTTTCAGAGTTGGCTAAAACCTATTCAGAAGATCGGTTATCGGCTGAAAAAAATGGTGAGCTAGGCTGGATTAAAGAAGGAGCAATTGACAGTGAATTTTCTAAGGTTGCTTTTAGTTTAGAAGAAGGTGAATTCTCCAAACCTATTCGTACCCCTTTTGGCTTTCATATTATAAAACAGTTGCAAGCCCCTCAAGTTGTTAAACGGCCTTTTGAAGCAGTAAAAGGGGATATCCGTTATCAATTACGGGCGCAAGCCAAACAAGCGGAGTATGAAAAGCTGTTAAAACAAGTGAAAGTTGAAAAAATAGCCAGTAGCAAGGGTTGATTTGAGTATTTGATAAGGGCTTTATAATCCTTTCCTTATGTGAGGGTGTGGCAGAGGTACTTGGAGAGCTGAGGTTGGATCGTGCCACAGTTTCATTTCCCCCCTTTGGAAAAGGGGGGCTAGGGGGGATTTAATCGTAATAGGCAAGAGGGTTGCTGAAGATGCTTTGAGTGGGTTTTCATAAAATCCCCCTCACTCCCCCTTTGTCAAAGGAAGAGGTTGGATTATGCCATTATTCTTCCTTTTGCAATACTTTCCGTGATGAAGAGGGGACATATTTATGAGCCGCTCGGACACAGCAATATTAATATATAGCCAAAGCGAATGGTTTTTAGGGGCGGCCGTCAAGCGATGAAGTCACATGAGTTTATGTTTTTATAAATGATTGGGGTGAAGACAGTTTATTGCTCCTGCATAAACTGCATTCACATCATCCTTGATGCTTAGCGGCGACAACAAACCCTAAAAATCATTCGAGAAGGGTATAGTCTAGGTTATTCTACAATATGAAATATCTCATACCATTACTTTTCCCATTGTTACTATTACTGGCTGCATGTGAAAAACAACAGGCAGATAAAAATCCTGATTCTTTAAATCAAAATGAACATCAGCTTCAGTCTACAGAAGAAGTTAATACGTCTGATGATGACCAAAAAATTGCCAAAGTAGGTGACTGGTTTATAACTCAACAAGAATTGGATTTTGTCACTGAAAGAACCGTTGGTTCTAGTACGCTGGCAGTTATGTATGATCAGATTGGTGAAAAGCTATTAGAAAGCTTAGTCATATCTAAAGCGATGGCACAGCAAGCATCTGCAGCACTTTCTGCTGATGAAAAAACAGCTTTAGAGCTAAAAGTAAAGGCCTATCGAGAGGAGCTACTGGTGCGTCAATATTTGACTGACAATGCTCAGCTTGAGCCTGTGACTGAGAAAATGATTCAAGATTACTACCAAAAACACCCTGAAAAGTTTGGTGGTATTACAAAAAAACGTTATCGTTTAATTAGGACAACTAACTTATCAGTGGAAAGAAAAACACAAGCTATCCAACAGTTTGATCTACTGACTAAAGATACTGATTGGCATAAATTTATAAACCAATTACAAAAAAACAATATTTATGCGATCACTCAGGAAGCTGAAGTGAATCCTGATGTCGTAAACGATGAATTGAAAAATGCATTAAAAAATACTCAAAAGGGAGAGCTTTCAGAAATAATTGAGATTAATGGTGAGCTGTATCGTTTACAAGTGTTAGCAGAAGTTAAAACACCTGCTAAAACACTTGAAGCTGTGAGTGGTGAGATAAGAAAGATACTGTCATTAATACAGTTAAAGAAAGCTGTTAAGGAAGCTTCTACGAGCGCCTTGGATAAAGTGGCTGTTAAATATTACTAAGAATAGCTATCTATTGAGTTGAATTTTTTTGCTTTTATCAGACTGAGTAACGGATGGATAGTGGATGCTAGAATTAACTGCTTATAAAAAGCTGACATATATTACTTTATTGGCTTTCTTTTCTATAGGGAAATTACAGGCAAATGAGTTACCCCTTTGTAGTAATGTCTTTGGCAATGGAGTTCAGTCGCACTATGCCAATGGTAATGTGTTTTTAGCAAAAGATGTTCAAATTGACTCAAGCAGTCAACTTATTCAAACGCCAAAATTAACCATTATTAAAGATAGTACAACTAGTGTTGCAAAAAATTGTAGCGATTCATCTTGTAAAGCTACAGGACAGCCTTCTGCTAAATTAACTATTCCACATTTTCCTGAACTAAGCTCAAGAATTATTAAGTTATCTACAGCAAATAACATATCAATTACTTTAGGCGAAAGTGAAAATGAAAACCAGTGGCAAGAAGTAAATCTGGGAGAGGGCGGCGATATTCGTTTGTCACCTCGCCATAACCATTATAGGATTGGTAAGCTAATATTGAATAAAAATACTCAGCTTACACTTCCTGCTGGTGAGTATTGGATTGATGAATTATATATGAAGCAAGGAAGTCAAATAAAAATTGCTAATAGTGCTTCAGTTAAAGTGTTCATAAAAACCAAAATAGCGTTGGATAAAGAAGCAAAGTTTAATCCAATTAATCAACCAGTACTATTGATGGTTAAAGGTAGCTTAAAACTAGGACAAAATAGCCAGTTGTATGCTTGGAGCTATATTAATGGGTTAGCATGGTTCGACCCAGATAGTGCTATTAAAGGGGCAATCTCTGCCAAAGAAGTGCATTTGGCTAATAAGTCTTCTGTTCAGTTTCAACCTATTGAAAGATGGTTATTTACTGGAGAGCCACTTTGTAGAATAGCCCCTAGGCTATCAACCATACTTGAAATTAGTGATATAACGCCAGCATCAGGAACAGTTCTAAATAAGGGTAGTGTCATAGTTGCAGGTACGTTAACAACTAGTTTATCTAATAAAAATGAGATAATAGCTCTATTATCTGGTACACCATTAAATTTAACATTAGTTGGCGATAGGGCTGAAGAAGGGAATAGTAAATACAAGTTTTCTGCTGAAATACCATTGAGTTTTGGTGAAAACACCCTTGATTTAAACTTTGCTACAGAAGAAAAAAGTTTACTTCACAAGCTAAACTATACTTATCAGCCAGATGATTTATCACAATTTAATCCTCCTAAGGTTACTATTCTGTTTCCCTCTCATAATGCATTAGTGAATGAGGATAAAGTGACCATCTATGCAAAAATAGAGAGTGTTATTGGGGGAGTTACTGTTTCCGTAAATAACGGGGAACCAATAAAGGCAACGGAAGTTAATAAGGGAAGTTATATTTTTCGGAAAAAGTTCAACTTACCAAAACAAGAGGAAACTCAATATCAACTGATAGTAAGAGATACTTTAGGTCTAGAAACATTAAAAAGCATAACTGTTTATCAAGACTTTATAAAACCTGAAATTACTGTATTAAGTGGCTTGAAATCAAACTCTGAAGTCAATGTGGTGAGTAGAGGAGAGTATCAGCTAGTTGGTGAAGTGAAAGATAATAATATTCGTAGCTTCACTGTTAATGGCAACTCAGTTCCTTTAACTCCTATAGGGGAAAATCGCTACTCATTTGAAACACTATTAAAATTTCCACCAAATGATGACTATTACGTTCATATTAAAGCGAAGGATAGTGCGGGTTATAAAGATGAAGAAACATTTATTCTGAAAACAACCAATCAACTTACTATGCAGTGGGTAAGTCCAACTTTTCCTTATAAAATAACTGATGTTACGAAACCTACTGTTAAGGCATTGGCTGCTCTTGCAAACTACTCAGGAAATGAAGAGTTTGAAGGGGAGCTATTATCAGCTAATGGTCAGTCTCAGGCAATTTCAGTTCAACAGCAAGATGCTTTGTTAAGTGCAGAGATTACTTTACCAGAGCAGAAGGGTGACTATACCTTGAAACTCATTGCTAAGAATAGCGATGGAGATATTCTTAGTGAGCTTAAAGGTATAATAAAGTCAGTCTCTGAAACAGACATGCCAGTCAAGGTTAGCCAAATTACACCAGTCAATGGGGCACAAGGGGTTGAGCCAGATAGCTTTATTAGTTTGCAATTTAGCCAACCTGTGAAGGCAAGAGACGTCACTATTGAAGTCAAGCAAACGGCCCATGGTCTGACATATAGTAACAACTTAAAACAGAAGCAAAAGTCAGATAAAGATGTACAGTTTTTATTTGCTGAAGGTGCAATGCTGCAACAGGTTAATTTTGACCAGTCTCCAGTAATCTATGAGCAAAGCCCATTACCTGGTGAGCATACTGTAGCGTTTTATACAAATGAAAGCTTAAGTTATAACGCACAAATATTTGTTACAATTAAATATAAGGGTAAAGAAATACTTCGGAGTAATTTTTTTACTCGTCCACTACCGACTTTTATAGAAGGTGGGGTTGTTAATGCTTTAGGTCAAACACAAGCTGGCGTTGAAGTGCTTATTAAAGAGTTAAATAGAAAAACGGTCACTAATAAAGATGGTGCATTTGCCTTTGGTTTTGGCGATAAAGTAAACCAGACAATACCTGGAGGTCGTTACACTTTTATTATTAACCCAAACCAGAAGATTCAAACTTTGGGTGTAGTCGATATCCCTGTCACTATTGAAAATGGACGTCGAAATAAACTGAGACTGTTGCAAGCACCTAGTATTCAACCAACGATACCTTATCAGTATATTGCTTATGACAAGAAGAATGTTTCACTTGCTCAGGAAGCTCTAAAGCTAAAGTTAGGTAGTGAAAAGTTAATTTTTCCTGAAAATACCCCCCGCCGCATTCATACCCAGTTTATACCTGGTAAAGGTATCGTTCGTCCTGTTTATCCTATTACGGGTCCAAGCTGGGCATATCAGCTACAGCCAGCAGGTATTAAAACCACTGGGCCAATTCATCTTGAAATAGATTTACCTCAATTTCAGGGTGGTTATGGTTATTTACCCGACACATCAGAAAAACCTTATTACGTCTTAATGGTTGGTTATAAAAGTGATAAGAATATTATTGCTCCAGTTGGTATAGCCCAAATTAACCATCAGAAGCTTACTACCTTGCAAGACTATCCAGTGAATTATAGCCGACTAGATTACATAGGTTTTTATATGCCACCGTATAATCAACAGGAATTGTTTGGGCAGTATATTAAAGGAGAGCTGCTGTTTGAACAGCTGGCTGCAATGTTAAATAGCGTAAATGAGTAGCAGCTAAATTTATTATGGCTGGTGCTATATCACCAGCTATTTTGGCAGTATGAATGAAAACAAGGCAGTAATAATAAATGTTGTTAAAGCGGTTATTTCGTGTAGCGGCGACCATATTTGGTCTTTTACAACTACCAGCTTATGGTTTGAATCCCGATGGTTTTGAACAGGGAATTCATACTGGCCATGTCTTTGCCAGAGCCATTGTTAAAGATAAAGAGGGTTACCCACTCTGGGCAGAATATAACCAAACAGGTGGGCATACTCAAATTCCTGTGGGTGGCGTCCGTGCATTTAAAGCCACTGTTATTGCGGGTACGACTTATCGACACTATATCAAACAATTTGATGACTTTAAAAAAAGCTACAACAGCCAATCTGAATTGCTGACTTTTGATCAATACAACAGTCTTCGTGAAAGTAACTCGCTTAACTCTGCCTTAAATCAGCCAATTAAAAATTTACCGCAATTACCTGCTGATACCAAAGTTGTTGCCATTCCACCATTACAATACCGTGGTGTAACAGATGGTGAACAGCTACCGATTAAATCATTTCCTATTGACTTGCTTAAATACCCAACTATTGATGATGGTATTCAGTCACTGCTGGTTGCTGAAGATGGTGAAATTCTATACCAAAGCCAAAGCCGTATTGGCTATCTCACCGCCTTTGGAACTAAAAGTGCTGATGACCAAGTAGAAGACAGTTCAGAATATAAAACCAATGCTTTTCGGGGCAACATGCAAAACTTTTTTGCGCCGATTCCTGGGGTATCGATTGAAAGCATTACGGGCTATGTGAATGGTTATGGAGTAACCGATGAAAATGGCCGTTATACCAGCACTTATCGTTTATCCCCCTGTCCTGGTTTTAGTTATACGCCAACGGTTTATTCCCATATTCGACTTTATTACAACAATTTCAATCCACGGGGAAAACCCACTGTTCCTTACTATATACAGCGACTGTCTTATGATAATTGTAATGGGATGGGGGCTTTTCCTCCAGGCTATGATTTAGCTGGGCTTAGTGCGCAACAACAAGTCAGAGCCATGGTGGCTGCCTCACCAGAAAATGTGCAACGGATTGATATCCCTGTTGGTGTTCATTTAATCAGTGGGCTGGTAGTTTTTAATAATGTGGAAATCACTGAAGATAAAACTACTTCTTATAGTGGGGAAGCGAGTGCTGAAGCGCTAATGCTACAGACAGGAATGGACTATGATGGTGATGGAAAATCAGACAATGTTTATCGAGGAAAGCTTAACTCCGATGATGGTCGCTTTGTTCAAGACGAACAAGGTGATTTACAAGGTGTATATTTGTCAGGCAGCGTTCGTAGTGACTACCAACCGAATTTTACCAAACTGATTGATAAACAGCCCCATAAAACTCATCAGGGCTTACTAAAAACTATAAACAAAGAAGACTTAGCCAATACTGATATTTATGTGTTTCGTGAATCAACTGGTGAATTAATAACTGAACGGGTTGGGCTCAGTAAAAATGAGGCTAATAGCTATGATACTGGAGTAAGTAAAAATAATAGTTTTTTTTACCAAATGATGGTACGTAGCCCAGAGGATTTATTTAGTACTAAACGCCAAGCGTTTAATGACTGGAACGATTGGCAAGCCAAAAATAAAATGAATCCTGCTTTATTTCAACGGAAAGCCGATCATTTACGCACAGGTGAACCCATTCGGGTCATCGCCATTAACCGGGCCACTGGTTATATCGGCACTGCATTAACCACCCTGGGAGGCACCCAAGCCGGTGGTGATATCACCTCCCCAGTGCCCACCATTATTCTGTCACCACCTAATTTAAAAGTATGGGCCACCCGTCGTTATCAACCACAAGGGGCTAAAGCCAATAGCGATGCAGAACGCCACAATATCGGCAATGAAGGGGCCGCTTTAACCAGTGACTATATCATTGAGGTACATACTGAGTGGCTGGATGATAATGACCGACCATTACCAGCTGAGTTAGAAGGCCGGGGGTATACGGCACGTTTAGCCAAAGTTGTGCTGGACCCCAGCAACAGCGATGATCCATTAGCTGCCAGTCAGATTCATGAAATTGCGATAGACCCTGGACGCCGTTTGCAGTTGGTTAAGTTTACCGAGGGAAATGCGGGTAATTTTCACTATTACTTCCAAGTCAATGGCAACCCAATCGATCGGGAAAATGACTTTTCTAGTAACCCTGATCATAATGGGGTATTAAAATACCGCCCAAAAACCTATGTACCCTTAAAAGTACAGCTTTATGACGAAACAAGTACACTTGCTCGAAAAGCAGAGTTACAACGCCTAGATAAAAAAGATGAGTTTGAGCCGATTTACCATTGGGTCTATCGTCCTGAATTACAATTTTCTGTTTACGATTTAGAAATAGACGCCATCCGCCGTAAAATGGGTGACGATAAAACCGTTAATATCTACGGGGAAAAAATACCCGTCATTAGTAGTAGTGACAATGCCTTAGAAGTAGCCTTCGATTTAATCAGCCCCGCCTTTAATCAGCTGGAAACCATCGACGGCAAACGAGAATTTGTGCTAGCCATGGGTGAGCAGGAATATGGCTTTGAAGTAAAACGGGAAGGCAGCGAACAAACCATCGTTTTTAACAATATCGAACACCTTTCTGAAATTGAGCCAGAAGATTATCTAACCCTACGACTGTTTCTGAATAATGATGCCAGTAATATTTTGTGGGAGTATGCGTTTGAATATTTATATATTGAGCCGACAGTTATTGGCTATGAGAATCAAACAGAAAGTGTTTATTATGTAACGGCAGACAACCCTAAAGTAGAACTAAAAGCAGCAGTTGCAGGCTATGCCTATAGAGAGAAAACTACAAAGCAACCGATACAAGTAGTTTGGCAAGCTAAAGGTGATGGCTCTTTTGATAAGCCAATACAATCCAATGCTGATACAGGCATGTTTGATAATACGCTTACTATGAAGCCAGCCAAAGGTGCCTCAGCAGATGTTAGCGTTGCATTAATAGATGGAAGCTCTTCAGCATACTGGAAGACAGTAGAGGTATTAGCTGGTAAACCCCATCACTTGACCATTTCTACTTCTGGGCAAGCGGTTACTCTCAAACAGGGCAGTGTCAAACTAGATGTATATGTTTATGACCAACACAACAATTTAGTAGAAGATGGTACTGAAGTTCAATTTGAATTTGGCGATAACTTCCTGATCCAAGAACAGCAGCTAGAGACAGTAGATGGACATGCCTATATTGTACTGACAGGTGGTGAATATGCTACTGAGGATTCTGTTGTAAAAGTCTTATCAGGGCCAGCAAGTAAAGAAGAGCATTTATCAATAGAAGGCCTTAACGTTGCAGTAACAGCTGATACAGTCACTCTAGCAAAACAGCAATCCGTGACTGTAACAGCTACAGTCACTAAGCCAGATGGTAGTCCGGTTGTTGATGTGCCTGTGAGTTTTTCAGCAGTTAAAGGTTTATTTGCTAATCAAGAGCAGCTTACTAATGAGTTTGGTATTGCGCAAACTCAGTTTACCGCCGGACTAAATGAACTCACTGATACTTGGGTTGCACAAGTAGGATATGTTGGTATTGGTGAATTAAATTATACCATTCAATCTAATGGTGGCAGCATTGATGCTTTAGATGCCATGTTGGTTGCTGATGAATCAGTTGCCGGAGATATTACTTATGATCACTACGGTGTGATGAGTACTATTGGATACCAAACACAAGGTACTGTGGATGTTCGGGTTAATTCAGATGCTACTGTAATTATTGGCGATATGGCAGACCCTAATCTGGAGCCTTTAGTATCACTAGCTATGAATCGACTGACAGCTACTGAAGGTAAGCAGATTTTTGAGGATGCGCATAAGCTTAATCATGCTACGGCAGAAGATATAACGATAGTTCGGGACCATCCCTTAGGTGCTGGGCGTAGTGCGCAGTTTAATAATGAAAGTCGTGTCACTCTGAAGGCTAATTCTAGTTTCAATTTAACTGAAAATATTGGGTTTAGACTGGATATAAAACCAATGAGTGATGGGGTTATTGTTGATCATGCAGCAGGAGCACAGCGTTTAAGCTACAACGATAATACCTTAAGCTTTAGGGTAACCACTGATACTGGCACCTTTACCATACAGGCTCCTGATGTTGCAAATAATAGCTGGCATAGGGTGGCTACACGGGTAGCGAATAATACACTTGAGTTATTTGTTGATGACCAAGTTTACAGCAAGCCTATAACTGGTTCTTTGAAATATAGTAGTGGCACAGCCATTGTTTTAGGTGGGCTGGATGCAGTTATTCGAAGTTTCAGATTATACGACTGGAATAGTTTGCCCCTCATTACTTTTGCTGATGGCAAAACAGCAAAAAATATCACTACTGGTACCCAAACACTTACTATTAAAAGTTTGGGTAACCTTGGCAAACTGCTTGATTCAAGTCAGTTGCGCTCATTGCGTGTGGCTATTATTACTGGTGATCAACGCAACTATGCTTCCTTGCTAACTAAACGAGGTTATCAGGAAGTTGCTCAACAATACCTGAGAACAACTTCGCCTCAGACGCCTTTTGCTTTCTATATGGTGCCTAACCCACTGAGTGGTTTGGTGCCCACGGCTCATGCATGGAGCTGGGATGGCGTGTGGGAGAGCGCTAAAAGTGCAATTAGCTATATCATTCCTTATGAAGACTTTATTGTGATTGGTGAACAACTGATTTATTTAATGAATCGAGATTGGGAAAACTTTGATGCCACCAAGTTAGCTTTTGCCTCAATAGGAGCTGCAACCATAATCCCCATCGCCAAACCACTGAAACCCTTACTAACACCGTTAAAAAAAGTGGTTAATGGCATGAAGCGTTTCCCTGGTGCCAAGCATTTTGCTGGAGCAGTTGGCACCGCAGTTAAAGCAGGTTTAAGTGGCAAAACAGAGAAGCTGGAAAATCTGTTACCATTTATATTAATTGCTGTCGAGCTTTATCAAGACCCTGAAGTTTTCGAGTTTATGATGAACGCAATTGAGAGTGAGGATGATCTATGGGTTTGGATTAATTTTATTGCTACTGTGGTTGAAGTTAAGGGAGGCTTAAATGAACTTGCAAATATTGATACTATAAAAACTGATAGTTCCTTACCATTGTCTTGGGTATTTTCTCAAGCTTATGCTGCTGACAAAAAAAGCAGAAAATTAGTTGGTCAAGATGCGATTAAAATTCTAAAAATTGTTGAGAAAAATGTAAAAAATCCTAAAAAATTTACTAACGGA
Source organism: Spartinivicinus poritis (assembly GCF_028858535.1). Classification (NCBI taxonomy): domain Bacteria; kingdom Pseudomonadati; phylum Pseudomonadota; class Gammaproteobacteria; order Oceanospirillales; family Zooshikellaceae; genus Spartinivicinus; species Spartinivicinus poritis. Next base: position 32,973 of record NZ_JAPMOU010000013.1, on the reverse strand, counting down.
CTAAAACAATTTCTTGATGAAGTGGCTGATTCTGCAAACGCAAAGTGGAAACCAGTTGTTAAAAGTGGTAATGCCCTGCGCTATTTAACAACATTAGGTGGGCAAAAAATTCGTGAATTTCTTCGAAACAGTCATACCTGGCGTGTCAATCGTTGGGTGGTGTTGGCATCATTGGTTTATTTAGCTGAAGAACAACAAGCCGGACGATTAGGTATAGATAAAGAACAATGGGCTGCTTTGAGCGCAGATGTTTTCTCCGGCTGGGCTCTGAGACGTCATGGAGCTATGTTTCAGTTAAGCCAAATAGCATACTATCATTTGCATAACCAATATGCTGAAGGAGTAAAAATATTAGGTATTGAAGTTGTTCGTCCTGGGTACTTATTGGTTAATGGTGAAAGGCTGCTAGGTAGTGAACCGTATAAACGGCGTATTGATATAGTACTGGATGATGGCGAGGGTGGTGAGCATTGGATAGAGACCAAGTCATTGGCAGGGCCATATCTACGAACTTGGTTTGAACAAAAGCTGGAAGTTAAATCAAAGGCTGAGGGAAATCCGTTATTTGAGGAAGGAAAATATCGTTCTTACTTTCGCCAATTTTTCCATGATATGCGTTTAAATAAAGCATTTATTAATAATAAAAATAAGTCAAAAATAATTGACCATAGAGGTAAAAGTAATGGTAAGTACTCATGGTATTTTCATGATTTTAAAACTCTCACAAGCTCTAAGCCCCCAACAACTGCTGATATAAAAATAGCACGAAATGAGTTGTGTGAACCTCCCAACGTTCGTAGTAAAGAAAAGGTGTATCAGTCGAATCTGAATGGTACGATTGCTTCTGTGAAGTTATTATGTAAAGCGAAAGCAAATAATATTGTTCGACGTAATACCAAAGACTATTTTGCTGAGTTGCTGGAAAAATATGCATCACAGCTAGAAATACAGGATGTAATAAAAATTGCCAGAGAAATAGGTGTTGATTAAAATATGATTAAATCTATAAGCTTTCCAGATATTGATACCTCATATTGGAAAACTGAAGACAAAGAGTGGGTAGTAACACGAAAGCAGGAGTGGAAAAATATTGAACATATGTTTCAAGGTAGTGCATCTAAATCTAAAAAGGCTATGGGAGTTATCAAACAGTATTTTTTAAAAGGAAAAATGCCAGATTTTAAAGCTTTTAGAGACTGGAGCCCTTATGATGGTCACTTAGATTTGTTCTGCTTTATTTGGTTGCACCCTTCTTGGGATGAAATGGTATTGCAAGCGCTACGTGATGCCTATATTGCCCATGAATATGTTAAAGAAAATGATGTTCGTACCGGTTTTGGGTTGATGGTTGAATATTGCTTTGTTTGGCCATGTTGTAAATACACTGAGGATGAATCAATAAGTATATTAAGAACAGGTCATAATGAGGTTATTTTTAAAGTATTGATGGGTGGTTTACTACAAATGGAATATTCAGTAGGTGGCATCATAAGACAGCTTCCTAAATCTGAGTTGTACCACCTTTCACTTATGACCGACTGGTTATGTTTAGAAAAATTGTATGAATATAATAAAGATATGGTGTTTCAATATGATTTAACTTTAGAATGGTGGTATCAATCGTGTCCGACAAATGAAGACTTTTTTGAAAAAGATAAAATTTATAATAAAGATGGCACCCTTTATCTATACCGGTATCTATACCGTATCCATCATTTTGATACTAAGAAAGAAGGTAATACTTGCCGCTCCCATTTTGTTCATAAAATGCGTAGAATTTTAGATGAGCGTGAATTTATACCTGAATTCAAACAAATGTGGTTAGATATTAAGTCGAATAAAATAAATGTGGAAGAACCCTGGAATATCCACTGGAAGCCAAAGCCTAAAAAGCCACGTTTACCCTAATCAATAATACTTATATTATGAATTTACAGGAGTTTGATGCATCATACTGGAAAACGGATGATAAAACTTGGATGGCTGAACGTAAAGCGCAATGGGAAACTATTGAGCCTCGTTTAAAAACTGGCATGAATAAGACTCAACGGGCCATGAGTATTATCAAACGTTACTTTTTAAAAGGTATTATGCCTGACTTTGAAGCTTTATCTGACTGGAAAAGTGACTTTAGGCATCTTGATCTGTTTTGCTTTATTTGGCTTCACCCTTCTCGAGATAGACAAGTCTTAAAACAACTGCGAGATGCTTATATGCATTCACCTTTAGTTGATAAAAGTGATGTTTGGCTGGGGATAGGTGGCTTTTTAAGGGGGGGGGAAATAGATGCCTCCATTGACTTTAAGAAAGGTAAGAAAGATACGTCGAGTTGGCGAAGGTATACCGGTGAAAATGAGTTGCTATTTGATATTTTAATCGGCGACTTAGCAGAGCCAGCTTATCCAGAGAAGGGTGGAGCAAGTTGGTCAATTAATAAATACCAAGCTAGCTTTTCAATAATTTTTTCTATGGGAAAATTACTTTGCAACAAAGAACTCAACTATATTAACCAAGATTGCCTGTTTCAATTTGATAACTATTTAGAATATTGGTACTTGTCTTGCCCTAAAGATGAAAGTTACTTTTCATCCAACAAATTACATCAGCGTCAAGTCCCATATTTTGAGCAAGCTCTCTATCGCATCTGCCACTTTGACACTGAAAAAGAAGGTAATACTTGCCGTACCCGCTTTGTTCATGAAATGCGTGAGATACTAGATGAACGTGAGTTTATCTCAGAGTTTAAACAAATATGGACGGATGTGAAGGCCGGGAAGATTATAATCGAAAACCCTTGGGTCCGTTAGTTTAGTGGACTGGTTATAACTAGCTATGCGGTAGTGGAAGGTATGAGTGATGCTGTGAGTTTTCCTGAAATAGATACCAGCTATTGGCAAGTAAAAGATAAAACCTGGATAGCTGAACGTAAATCACAATGGGAAACTATTGAGCCTCGCTTAAAAACTGGCATGAATAAAACTCAGCGTGCCATGAGTATTATCAAGCGTTACTTTTTAAAAAGTATTATGCCTGACTTTGAAGCTTTATCAGACTGGAAAAGTGACTTTAGGCATCTTGACTTGTTTTGCTTTATTTGGCTTCACCCTTCTCGAGATAAGCAAGTTTTAAAAAAACTGCGAGATGCATATATGCATTCACCCTTAGTGGGTGAAAGTGATGTTTGGCTGGGGATCGGTGGCTTCTTAAGAGAGGGGAAATAGATGCCTCCATTGACTTTAAGAAAGGTAAGAAAGATACGTCGAGTTGGCGAAGATATACTGGAGAGAATGAGTTGCTATTTGATATTCTAATCGGCGACTTAGCAGAGCCAGTTTATCCAGAGAAGGGTGAAGCTAGTTGGTCAATTGATAAATTGCGTGGTGAATATCGTGATATTTTTGGTATGACGCAGTGGCTGTGTAATAAACAACTCAACTACATTAATAAAGACTGCCTGTTTCAATACGATAACTATTTAGAGTATTGGTGCTTATCTTGTTTTAAATTGAAAGAAACTGATGCGGTAGCAAAAAGAAAAGCCTTTGAAGATTGGGATTTAATACAGGAAGGGCTTTATCGAATTTACCATTTTGACACTGAAAAAGAAGGTGATACTTGCCGTACCCGCTTTATTCATAAAATGCGTAGAATTTTAGATGAGCGTGAATTTATACCTGAATTCAAACAAATGTGGTTAGATATTAAGTCGAATAAAATAAATGTGGAAGAACCCTGGAATATCCACTGGAAGCCAAAGCCTAAAAAGCCACGTTTACCCTAATCAATAATACTTATATTATGAATTTACAGAAGTTTGATGCATCATACTGGAAAACGGATGATAAAACCTGGATGGCTGAACGTAAATCACAATGGGAAACTATTGAGCTGCAGCTGAAATAAAGTTCAGCAAATAATGAAGAACCCTTGGGTTCGTTAGTTAAGTTAGTTGTAAATGGTTATTCAGTAGGACAGAAATGAATGATGCTGTGAGTTTTTCAGATGTTGCTCTTAGTGAATTTCATGTAAGTAACTATTTGTTAGCAAGTGATGTCGGTAATCAATTCCCAGCAAAACCAATTTAACCTGTCCAACAACTTGTTTACTTTTGATGCCTCCAAAGCTGCGGCTATCATGGCTATTGTTTTGGTTATCACCTTGCATGAACAATAACCCATTATTCAATAGTTTGCCATTTGGCCACTGAGTTATACGCTTAACCAGCCATTGATGTGTATTACCATGTTGAAATACTACAACATCATTTACTTTTAATTGCTGGCTCTGATAGACCCATGTATCAAGTAAAATAAACTGTCCAGGTTTTAATGTTGGGTACATTGACATACTAGGCACAAAGTAAATATGAATTCCTAACCAGTGATGTTTGGTGATAAATCCTGTAATTAGTGCAGAATAGCTAAGTATAATAAAAATACAAGTATAAATAAGCTGATGTACTGGCTTTGTGGTCATGAGAGATTTTTTTGTGAGGCATAGGGTTATACTAATGGTGTAAATAAGGAAGATATAACCAAGAAAAAATTGAATATATATGGGGGTGAATACTAAACGAAGCCAACAAAGTGTTAATGTACCTATCATTAAAAAAACTTGAATTAAGCAAGCTATACGCCATTGACCTAGCAGCACCTGGCCTGCGCCCGGTGCTATTAAACTAAAAAATATTGCAATGACTCTTGATAACACAATTAACCGTTTTTTCTTTATGAAATAAGAATCATTATTTTACCAGAGTATTAGAAAAGCTTTCACCAAAACTTATAAATTTGAGGAAAAATTGTCAAGAGATATAGTGTTGGTTGATTTTTGATCGCTTTTAAGGTGGTAAGTTACACAAAATAAGTGACACTCTCAAGAGTTTTTTACATAAAAATACTTTCTGGCAGTGTCCAATAACTTTGTTTTGTGACACCTTTTTCATGCATTTCGTTTTTTATTTTATAATATAGTGTAGTTGCTGCTTTAATTTCTTCCTCTGATGTATTTTCTGTACTTTTCTCCCAAAGGTCGCCGGAATATAATAGCTCAAAGGCTAGTTTCTCAATTTTTTCAATATCTAGCTCTAAATTACCAAGCATATACTCAATCGCACTTAAAGAACCTTGCAGCGCAGCCTGTCTTATAAAGTGAGTAGCCTCTGCCATGACCTGACTGTGTTCATTACGGTTGATTTTCATTTGATATGCTTTCCAATATAGATATACACCATACATTTCCATTCCTGGTATTGAGCCTAGCTCAGCACTTTTCTTAAGTACATTAGTAAAAATATCTGGATAAAGTATTTCAAGCTTTGCTTCGTATAAGTCGACTCCATAATAGCTATCACATGGGTATTCTTCATATGAAATGTCATCATAAGCCTCTTCATCTAAGTCTGAACATATATCAGATAATAATTTATTTATCTCTTCTAAGCTTTTAATAGTATTCATGTCTGTATCCAGGTCGTACTGAATTTTTTGAAGTACATATTGTTTGCTTATTTTTCTCATATAGATGCCTTTAAACTTAATAGATACATATTTAAAGTATATAGGGAATCTAATGATATTATCTACTACAATAGCTGTACGAAATATAAACAGATTTTATTTGTAACTCGTTGTATTATTGTTGTGCTATGTTATAATTCAAAAGCTGTATACATTGCTTAGTGGAGTACAGATATTGTACATGGTAGTAGCTGTATATCTTAGACTTTGGAATTATATTCTAAGTCAATCACTTTCAGGTTTATCTTCTGATCAATCAAGCCGGCAGATTGTCGGACTTCCTTCTTTAAACTATTTAGACGTTCTGCTGATTAAGAATAAAGCTTGTCGCGCAATTTGATTGTGAACACTTACATTTTATAGCTAAAACTTATTAATTGTACACCCTGTAACCAAAGCGTATACAGCATCAATAGTAAACATTTGTAGTATTAAAGGTAAATTATGGCTTTAGAAAACTTGAATCAAAACTATACAAACAATAGTTATGAAAATGATCGGAATGAGTTTGTAAAGGACTTACAAAACCGTAGCTTAAAGGCTACAGGTCAACCATTAGGGATTTATATTGACTCAGAAGGTGAGCCAGCTATTGGCTATGGTTTTAAATTAACCGGCCGTAGTGCGGCAGTAACTGCATCGCTTTTAGAGAAGCATTTAGCAAATCCAGTAAGTGATTACCAGTTAGCCGTTTTAACTGCTTTTACTAAAGATAAAGCATTGCAATGGGAAGGTAGTCCGTTAAGTGGCCAAAAAATCACCGTTGAACAGCTAAAGTCTGAATTAATCAATGTAAGGCTGAAGTCAGAAGTTGAAGCTGCTACTTTGCTTGAAAATAACTTAGCAGCAATTGAAAGCAAATTAAATGCATTATTGGGTGGAAGTGAGCAGTTGCCTGAATCTAACGAGCGGATAGCAATCATCTCGTTATTGATGGATAACGTGACAGCTGCTGGTGAGTTGGCTGGTGATAATCTTGATGCATTGAAAAATATTATCACTCAAAATGCTAATGACCCAGGTCAACGGGCTCAGCTTTGGAGCTTAATCAAATATCAGTCTAATACTGAAAAAAGCCATTTAACTCAAGAAATACGTGACCAACAAGCAGAGTTATTTTCATTATATGCAGGGGAGGGTGAGCCTGCCTCTGATGAAGAAGCAAAAGTTATAGCCTATATTTTTGAAAATCAAAGATCAGCAGTAGAAACTTATCTTACTGACATGGGGCTAGATACAGAGGCTCATTTTGATGAGCATGTAATGATAGCCACTGACTATCTGGGTGGCCTTGATAAGACAATCATTGGTGCTGATAGTCGCTATAAAGATATCCAAGGTAATCCGGTTGATGATAAAGATAAGTTAATAGGCACAGAGGGCGATGATCTAATTTATGGCCAAAGTGGGGTTGATGAGATATTAGCCGGTGAAGGTGATGATGAAGTTTTTGGTGGTGCTGGCAACGATACAATAAAAGGTGAGGATGGGTTTGATTCAATTGAAGGTGGAGAGGGTAATGACACTCTATTTGGTGGCGAAGGTAAAGATGTAATTGATGGTGGTCTAGGTGATGATATTATTGAAGGTGGCTCTGGAGCTGATCAGTTAAGTGGTTATGAAGGCAATGACACTATTCGAGGTGGTGATGGCAGAGACAGCCTTTATGGTGATGAAGGAGCTGATAGAGTAGAAGGTGGTGCGGGCCTTGATATTTATGATGCTGATGATGCTGATACAATATTGGATAGTGATCATGAAGGAACAGTGACACTAGATGGATTTAAATTAGTGGGCGGTGTTCGATCCGCTGAAGACCCTACCAACGAGTTTTATAGTATTGATAAGCAATTAACCTATAGGTTATCTGGCACTACTTTAACTGTAAATGGATTAACAATTGAAAACTACTCCGTTGAGAATAATTCCCTTGGTATTGTTTTAGAAGGACTTGAGGCAGGGGAAACAATTGATGATCTCGATGACGATGAAGTACCTGACTTTGGTACAGCTGAAACTGTTACCTCCCCAATTATTATTGATATGGATGGCGATGGTGTAGAAACCTTAAAGCTGGGCCATCAATATTTTGACCATGAAAATGATAGCTTTGCGGAGCGTACAGGTTGGGTAGGAAAAGATGATGCCTTGCTGGTATGGGATAGAGATAATAATGGTAAAATTGACCACGGTGGTGAGTTATTCGGTAACCAAGCCGCATTATCTTCTGGTGTAAAAGCAAAGCATGGTTATGAGTTATTGGCAGAATTAGATGATAATCAAGATGGGGTTATTGATAGCCAAGACACTATTTATACCACACTAAAGATTTGGCAAGATAAAAACAGTAATGCTAGAACTGATCGTGGTGAGCTATTAACTTTAGCTGAAGCAGGTATTAAAAGTTTAGGTACCCAATACACTGAGTCAAAAAAAGTAGATGATCAAGAGAACCATCATAAACAAATTGGTGAAGTCACTTTTAATGATGGTCGAACGGCGGTTGCAGCTGATGTATGGTTTAATACAAATGAAAGCTACAGAATTGCCAAAGGCCGCTTTAGAATCACCCATGAAATTTTAGATTTACCTAATGCCCGGGGCTATGGCCATATTTTAGATTTGCATCAAGCGATGTCTAAAGATAAGAAGTTGCTGCAGATGATTAAGGAATTTTCTGCTGAGCAAGACTACAGTCAGCGGGAAAAGATGGTACTTGATATTATCTATCAATGGGCTGGTGTGACTGAAGTTGATCCTAATAGCCGTGACCCAAGGAGAATGTATGATCATGTCATTGATGCCCGCAAGGTTGTAACTTTAGAGAAACTTGTGGGAAGAGGTTATTTAGGTACATGGTGTGGTGGTGCTCGAGATACAAATCCACATGGCCATGCTTCACCATATCTTCATGAACAGTTTAATAAGTTTCAGCGTTTTGTTAGTGCTCAGTTAAATGCTCAGTTAATATTTGATAAAGAGGTTTTAAGTGCCTATTTTGAGTCTGGAAGTCGTCACTTTAAAATTAATTCTGAAAAGCTACTAGAGTTTTTTGAAGGCTTGTATGCAAATGATAAATTTGTAGAGCTATCCAGGTATATTAATGTATTAGAAGGTGTGGCTGAATACTCATCGTCAGTTAAAGATAAGGTGGATAACGCAATATTATTTATTGCTGATAATATTGATATAAATGAGTTGAACCTTCATGAAACTATTGTTCAATTATTTAACCAAGCAAGAACAGCTGAAGTTACTTTAATTGCAGACTATCTGTTTACTCTTGGTTTGAAAAATAATGAACTTTTAATTGAAGTTGAACAGATCTTTAAAGAAGCAGCTGAGTCAGTGCCTGGTATTTTGAAATATATTGATAAGTCTATTGGCGGTACTGATAATAATGATTCATTATATGATAAAAAAGGTATAAATATATTAAATGGGGGGATGGGTAATGATAGATTAAGTGGAGATGGAGGCGATGATACTTATATATATGCCTATGGCGATGGTAAAGATATAATTTATGACAGTAGCGGTCATGATGAGATTCTATTTACTGATGTCTCCTTTAGCCAGTTATCTTTTGAGCGTAGTTTGACAAGCATAAAGATCATTATCAATGATGAGCAAGGTCATCCTAGCGGTGGTGAAATCAAAATAGATAATTTCTTTGACTTTGATGGAACTATTGATGATGGTCGGATTGAGAAATTACGTTTTGCTGATGGCTCAACGGTAGACCTACAAAAGGTTATAGAAGAGTTATCAATGAGGTCTACAGAAGAAAATGATAAAATATTTACGACTTCTGAGGCTGACACAGTCGCTGCATTAGCAGGTGACGATAAGATTTCTACTTATGCTGGTAATGATACCATAGATGGTGGGTCCGGTAATGATGAAATTTTAGCTGGCGACGGAAATGATATTATAATTGGTGGGGCAGGTAACGATAAGCTGATAGGAGAAAAAGGGAATGACACCTATCGTTTTAGCCTTGGGCATGGTCAGGATATCATTGAAAACTCCAACGAAAAATATATACCAAGTGGTACCATTGAGTTTGATGAGTCGGTACTTATTGATCAAATAGAAATTACTCGATATAAAGATGATTTAAAAATATTTACGTCATCAGAAGACTCTATTACTGTAAAAAGATTCTTTGTCAATGATGCAAATACAGGTAATGCGGTTAAAGAAGTAGTTTTTGCTGATGGAACTAAATGGAATATCAATGATATAAAAGAAAAAATTGTCAAATCTACAAACCATGAGGATTATATTGTTGGCTTTGATGAAGATGACAATATCTCTGCTTTAGCTGGTGATGATGTCATTGAAACTAATAATGGTAACGATATTGTTTCTGGTGGAGATGGAAACGATAAAATATATGGTGGCCAAGGTAATGATAATTTAACTGGTGATGCTGGTAATGACATTATTGAAGGGGGAAGTGGTAACGATACCATAGCGGGTGGAGCTGGAAATGATAGGTTAGAGGGCGACTACGGCGATGACATATTAGCAGGTGGTGAAGGTAATGATAACCTACAAGGTGGTTTAGGTGCTGATCAGCTTACTGGCGGTTTAGGAAATGACTCTTTGTCTGGTGGTGATGGTAATGATACTTACCTTGTAAAACAAAATGAGGGTAATGACACTATTACAGACACTGATGGTGACGATACTCTACAGTTGCAAGATATTAATTCCGATCAGGTCATTGCACGACGTGATAGGGATGATTTAGTGCTTCATATTAAGGGTACAGAAGACACTATTCGTCTTAATAATCAGTTCACCCATCAAGCGAATACAGTTAGCCAGTATGTTGTGGAACGAATTGTTTTTGCTGACGCTGTTGAGTGGGATCTTGATACTGTTAAACAGAAGGTCTTAGAGGGAACTGAGCTTGATGATAATATCCAAGGTCATGCAGAATCTGATGTTATTAGTGGTGGTTTAGGGAAAGATATAATTGCTGGTAATAATGGAAATGACCAGATTTATGGTGGTGAAGGAGACGACACATTATCTGGAAATAGTGGTAATGACATTATTAAGGGTAATGAAGGTGACGATAAACTTTATGGAAATTCAGGTAATGATGAGTTGTTAGGAGGTCAAGGCAACGACATTATTGCTGGCGGCCAGGGTGTAGATAAGATAGAAGGTGGCCAAGGTAATGATGAGCTGAATGGCGATAGTGGTAATGATATTTTATCTGGAGGCTCTGGTAATGACCAGCTAACAGGTGGTTATGGTAACGACACCATGAAAGGTGATGAAGGAAATGACACCTTAGTAGGGGGAGATGGTAATGACCATATGGAAGGAGGAGCTGGTAATGACAAGTTATATGGAGGAGAAGGTCAAGACACTTTATTAGGTGGTGATGGCAATGACATTTTAGTCGCTGCTAATACTTCTTGGGATAATACTGGAAATACCTTAAACGGTGGTAAAGGTAATGACCTGTTAGTGGGATCATATGGTGATGATACGTTTGAATTTAATTTGGGAGATGGCCAAGATACATTAATCATAACTGATGAGGCTCTTGTTAATTTAACGCCTGGAAAAGATACTCTACAATTTGGCGAAGGAATTAAAGCAGAGGACTTGCTGTTTGTAAGAGATAATTCAGAGGACCTACATGTACTGATTAAAAATACTGAAGACCAAATAACAATAAAAAATTGGTTTGTTGAATATACTAATTCTGAAAACCATTACTTTAAACTTAATAAAATAAAGCTTGCTGATGGAGAAGAGTTATCAGTTGCAGATATTGAGTCACAAATCACCTGGTTGGGTACTGATGGAAACGATGAGTTTGCTAGCCACGAAAATAAAGGTGAAACTTTTATAATGGGTGCTGGAGATGACAAAGTTTTAGCTGAAGGTGGTGATGATATCATTCATGGTGGTTCAGGCAATGACCATCTACAAGGCGATGCTGGAAATGACCAGGTATTTGGTGATGAAGGGACAGATACACTGTTTGGTGGTGCAGGGAATGACACATTAAATGGTGGGGCAGGAGTAGATAAACTATTTGGTGATGAAGGTAATGACACACTAAATGGTGGTGAAGGGAATGACTATATAGACGGTGGTCAGGGTAATAACATTTTGATTGGTGGTGAAGGTAATGACAACTTAAGAGGAGGTACTGGTAATAACCAATTAGCTGGTGGCCAAGGAGACGATAAATATTGTTATCAAGGTGGCTTCGATATTATTGACAACTCTGGTGGCGGTAAAGATGGAATATTTTTTAAAAATGGCATTACTAAAGAGCGCTTAAGTTTTACCCGTGATGGAGATGATTTATTGATTCATGTTGATGAATCTGAGCAGCCAGCTGTAAAAGTGCTAAATCATTTTAAAGGAGATGAGTTTGCGATTAGTTATGTTCAGCCTGATGGCGGCTCGTTAATTCCAACTCAGGAGATTAATAGCTATGTTGCTGCTAATGAAGTTGAAGGTGACTTTAATGCAGTTGTAGATGGTACTGACCAATCAGAACAACTTGATGGAACTGAAGGAAAAGATTTAATTCGTGGCAAGGCTGGTGATGATACAGTTTTAGCCCAGGGTGGTGATGATATTGTTCATGGTGGTTCAGGCAATGACCATCTACAAGGTGATGCTGGAAATGACCAAGTATTTGGTGATGAAGGAATAGATAAACTGTTTGGTGGTTCAGGGAATGACACATTAAATGGTGGGGAAGGAAATGATACCTTACAAGGTGGTGAAGGAGATGATCAGCTATTTGGCGAATTAGGGGGAGATACACTGTTTGGTGAAGCAGGTAATGACATACTAAATGGTGGCGAGGGAAATGACTATATGGATGGTGGTCAGGGTAGTGACATTCTAATTGGTGGTGCTGGTGATGATACCTTGAAGGGAGGTGTTAATAATAACCAATTAGCTGGTGGTCAAGGAAACGACCAGTATTATTATCAAGGTGGCTATGATGTTATTGATAACTCTGGTGGCGGTGAAGATTGGGTATTTTTTAAAAATGGTATTACTAAAGAACGCTTAAGCTTTATTCGTGATGGAGACGATTTATTAATTCATGTTGATGAAACATCGCAGCCTGCAGTTAAAGTATTAAATCATTTTAAAGGAGATGAATTTGCGATTAGTTATGTCCAGCCTGATGGAGGATGGGCAATCAATGCAAATGAGATTGCACAACTGGTAGTTGATGTTGATTCAGTAGAAAATGAAAATACTGAAACTAATTCAGGTGAAACAGATAATACTGGTTCAACTTCTACAGAAAATGAAGAGTCTGGAGAGGAAAATTCAAACGGAAATACCGGCACTAATGAAGAGGAGAATCCAGATACAGGTAGTACTGAAACTGGTAATGAAAATAGTGAAACAGGCAGTGAAGAAACGAATAATGGAGAAGTAGAAACACCGGATAACCCTGCTGACTACGATAATATTGTTGAAGGAGATGAACAGGGAACTCAACTGTTAGGATCTGAGAAAAGAGATTTTATTCGAGGCAATGGTGGTGATGATGAAATATATGGATTTGAAGGAGATGATAAGCTCTTAGGTGGAGAGGGTAATGATCGTTTGTCTGGTGGGAATGGTTATGATATTCCTGATGGAAATGACATTTTAGAAGGTGGTACTGGAAATGATCGGCTATTCGGTAATAATGGTAATGACCATTTAGTGGGAGGAGCTGATAATGATAGATTAGATGGTGGCTCTGGTGATGATCATTTAATTGGAGGAATAGGTGATGATGTCTACTTTTTTAGTGAAGGCCATGATGTAATCGATAACCAGCATGGTGGGTTAGATAGCCTAGTGCTTCCAAAAGGCTTAACTGAAGAGCAAATTATCTTTAAGCGAGAAGATGATGACTTGTTAATTAGTATTGAAGGTCGCCCAAATGATAGTGCTAGAATAGTTAATCATTTCTTGGGGGGAGAATATGCGATTGATGAAGTCTATCCAAACGGCGGTACTATTATTTCTGCAGAGAAAATCAACCAAATTATGGAAGCCAGGGAAATTGGAGGCGATATTGATCGTGTCATTGATGGTGACGACTCTAATAATGGCCTTTGGGGAAGTTCTAAAAATGAATTAATAAGAGGTAAAAAAGGCGATGATCAATTAGCAGGTCATGGAGGAGATGATATTTTAATTGGTGGTGAAGGTGATGACCTTTACTTTTTTACTTCCGGAAATGATGTTATCGATAATCAACATGGTGGCCGTGAGGACCGAGTCCAGTTACCTGGAGGACTTAGTGAAGCACAAATGAGTTTTATACGTGATAATGATGATTTGGTTATTAAAGTTGCGGGGCAACCAAATGATAGTATTCGTGTATTAAATCATTTTAAAGGAGGGGAATACCAAATTGATTATGTTTATTCGAATGGTGGATTCCCAATATATGCCGAACGTATTAATGAACTAGCGGTAGAAAGTACAGCAAGTAGCAGAACGGAGCGATCTGTTGCACTACTCACAGAGGCTATGTCAAGCTTTGCTGATAATCGTGGTGTAGCTGATACAAATATGGCTGTGAACCAACCAAGTACGCATACAGTAATCACTGGCTCTTCCTTGGCTTCTTAACCTCTTAAAATTTAGGAGTAAATAAAAAGAAGTGCAGCTTTTTAGTTGCACTTCTGATTTATAAAATAAAGAGCTGTAGAGTCTGTAATTTAAGCTAACTATTAGCTATGTGATAAAGAGGCTTTTTCCCTTTTCAACTCCCCCAACAGCTGATCTTTTTTCTCCCACAATTCTGTTACCCATAACTGAAACTGCTCGCGAAATTGACTGTCATTAATATAATCTTTATTGAGAAATTCTTTGGGAATTTCGATTTGCTCTATTCGAATAGTAACGTCATTGATTTTTCCGCAGAGAAAATCCCAGTAACTGAGTTGTTTTTCTGGGTAGTAGATGGTGATATCTAATAAGCTTTTTAGTTGATCGCCCATGGCGCCGAGGACGAAGCCGATGCCGCCGGCTTTGGGTTTTAATAAGTGATTAAAAGGGGAGTGCTGGTCACGGTGTTTTTCGTCGGTAAAGCGGGTGCCTTCTATAAAGTTAAATACAGCGACTGGGGTTTCTTTGAATTTTTCGCAGGCTTTGCGAGTGGTGGCTAAGTCTTGGCCTTTTTTTTCGGGGTATTTCTCTAAGTAGGCTTTGCTGTATCGTTTCATAAAGGGAAAATCTAATGCCCACCAGCATAGGCCAATTACAGGTACCCAGATGAGTTCTTGTTTGATAAAAAACTTAAGCATAGGGATACGACGATTAAGGATATGTTGTAATAAGGTGATATCTGCCCAGGACTGATGATTACTGGTCACTAGATACCAGCCGTCTTTTTTTAAGCTACTTAAGCCTTTTACATCCAGTGTTAGTTGTTGGGTCAGTTTCATCCATAAGCTGTTTATGGACATCCACAGTTCAGCGATTTTGATCAGTATTTTTGCGCAGATTTGTTGCCAGGCGTTGATAGGGATTAAGAGCTTTAATAAAGCAATGATTAGTAATGGGCAGCTGAGTATGATGGTATTTAAGGCTAGCATTAAGCTGGCAATGCAGCCTTTTATCGGTGGAGGCAGTTTTTTAAGCATATGAAAAGTACATCCTATTAGGTTACTGCTTATACCCTTCGCGTATGATTTTTAGGGTTTGTTGTCATCACTCCTCACCTCAATCACCTATTATTTATAGGCTCATGAGGCTTCGTAGCTTGACGGCCGCCCCTAAAAGCCATTCGCAGTGGGTATATTAAATTATGACAGTAAAATAGCACTTTGCTTAAAAGGTGTGAATATTAGATGGTTAGAAGAGTTTTGGTGATATGAGGGCTATATAAACGATACAGAGTGCTATCGCAAAACTGATTCCCCCCTTTGATAAAGGGGGCTAGGGGGGATTTAAAGGAGCCAGCATTTTGAATCATCGTATGTAAAAATCCCCCTCAATCCCCATTGTTAAAAATAAGTTTAGTGTTTGATATGGGATAACAGCGCATTCTTCCTCCGCTCTTGAAGGGCCTTCCTGGCCCATCAAGCTATGCCTTAGATACAGAATACTCTGTTACCCCATATCCGTTAGCTTTGTGAAAACCTCATGGAGGGAAATTATTTCCGACTACTAAACTGATCTGCTTGGATGGCGGTGAGAGCGATGGTGTAGACGATGTCGTCGACTAATGCACCTCGTGATAAGTCATTGACGGGTTTACGTAAGCCTTGCAGCATGGGGCCTACACTAATCACGTCGGCACTGCGCTGAACGGCTTTATATGTCGTATTACCGGTATTGAGGTCGGGGAAAACAAATACTGTTGCTTTGCCTGCGACTGGGCTGTTGGGGGCTTTTTTCTTGGCGACACTTTCAATAGCGGCAGCATCGTATTGTAGTGGGCCGTCTATTAATAAATCAGGCCGTTTTTGTTGGGCTATTTTGGTGGCTTCGCGCACTTTTTCCACATCACTTCCTGTGCCTGAGCTACCGGTGCTATAGCTAATCATAGCGACTTTAGGTGAAATGCCAAAAGCGGCTGCGGAGTCGGCACTTTGGATAGCAATGTCAGCCAGCTCTTCAGCATTAGGGTCTGGGTTTACCGCACAGTCGCCGTATACCAAAACTTGTTCTGGTAGCAACATAAAGAAGATAGAAGACACCAGCTTTGCATCAGGGTGGGTTTTAATTAGCTGAAAAGCTGGGCGAATAGTATTGGCTGTGGTATGTACGGCACCTGATACCAGGCCATCGACTTCCCCTTGCGCTAACATCATGGTGCCTAATACGACATTATCTTCCAATTGGGCTTCAGCCATTGGGGCATTGAGCCCTTTATGTTTTCGTAGCTCAACCATGGGAGAAATATAACGGCCCCGGACGATATCAGGCTCCATAATGATGATGCTTTCAGGTAGCTGAAAACCTTGGTCTTGCGCCACTTGATGAATGTCTTCTGTTTTGCCCAGTAAAATACATTCTGCAATGCCGCGCTCGTGACAAATAGATGCGGCACGTACGGTTCTTGGCTCATTACCCTCGGGTAGCACAATGCGTTTTTTCGCCTGGTTGGCTCGTTTAATCAGCTGATAGCGGAAGGCCGGGGGTGACATACGAATTTCTACTTCGGTTCCACAGCGCTCTTTAAGCCACTCGCCATTGAGTCTATCGGCTATTGAGTTCATTACCAACTCAATACGCTCCCTATCATCAATAGGGACTTCATTATTTAGCCGGTCTAAGGTAGTTGCCGTGTTATAAGAATTGAGCTGAGTCAGTAAAATAGGTAGCCCGTGTTGCTGAACATTTTTTTTGCATAAGTTCATTATTTGCTCATGGGGCTCAATACCGTTGGTAAGCAATAACCCGGCAAGTGGTACGCCATTACTGGCAGCCATACAGGTCGCCAGGATGATATCGTCTCGGTCTCCTGGGCAAATAATAAGCTTACCTGGTTTAAGTAAATGGCAAATATTGGCAGCGGTTCTGGCGCAGAGCACTTTACCCGTCACTCGTCGCTGCTCGATATCGCCCTTATAAAGAATTTGGGTTTGTAGCAGGTCGGCAATTTCTTTCGTGCGAGGAGAGGACATGTCCTCATTCCAGGGAATATAGCCGATCGGGTGGAATTGCTTACGACGAAACTCTGGCAGTTTATCAAACACTTCACTGCTACTGTCTTCTATTTGTTGAATCTGCTCAAGCGATAATTTGTTGATGATATAGCCGATCACTTTTCGGTGCTGGATACCACCAAAATTATCAGCCGTTATTTCTAATTTATCCGCTACTTCGGAAAGGCTATCCTCTTGGCCAGAGGCAACCAAAATAACATCAGCATCCAGTGTTTTTGCGATATCACCATTTAAGCCAGTCACATAGGGAGCCGCTCGGGTTGGGACTAAACCTTCAACGACGACGACATCTGCATCAATAGCAGAGCGGTCAAATTGCTCGACAATTTCCTCCATCAGCATATCGCGCTTATTATCGCCTAATAAATCTTCAACTCGCTCCAATGAAATAGGTGTTGGTGGGGTAAAACCCATCACTTGCTGTATCATTTGCGTTGAGCGTTCAGGTCCTTGATCGGAAGCATGTTGCTGAGCAATGGGCTTACAAAAACTGACCCTTAATCCAACGCTGTCTAATGCTCGAACTAAACCAAGTGCAACTGATGTGAGGCCAACGCCAAAGCTAGTTGGGGCAATGTAAAATGTATGCATTGGTTACCTCAGTGTTCAGAAGTTGCAGGGGCTTGGTTTACCAGGCTAGCAGTATCCCGGGCAATCATTAACTCTTCGTCGGTTTTCACAACTAATGCGCAAGTTGATCCTGGTTGAGTAATAACCCCTTGTTTATTGCCATGTTGCTGATTAGCTTGTTCGTCTAATGTAAACCCAAGAATAGCCAGTTGCTTGATAACTTGCTGTCTAACAAAAGATGAATTTTCACCAATACCACCAGTGAAGACTAATCCATCAAGGCGGGGAAGGGCTGTGGCTAAGCCACCTAACGTTTTGGCTAATTGATAGCAAAAAACTGAAACAGCCAGTTGAGCCTGTTGATTACCCTGGCTAGCTGCCTCTTCGAGGGCGCGCATGTCATTACTAAGTTCAGAAAGACCAAGTAAGCCACTTTCTTTATTAAGAATACGACTGATGTCTTCCAGGCTATAGCCATACTCATCAGCTAAAAACGAAAATAAATTTGGGTCCAGGTTGCCACTGCGTGTTCCCATCACTAAGCCTTCCAAAGGCGTTAACCCCATTGTAGTGTCAACTGCCTGGCCGTTACTCACGGCTACTGCACTACAGCCGTTACCTAAATGGGCACAGAGTAAATGGCTATGTTGATAATCAATGCCTAATTGTTGGCAAGCTGCTTCAGCTACATAACGGTAACTGGTGCCATGAAAGCCATAACGGCGCACACTTTTTTCTTTATAAAAACGATAGGGGATTGCATATAAATAGGCTTTGGCTGGCATGGTTTGATGAAATGCTGTATCAAACACAGCAACCTGAGGTAGTTGGCCAAAATACTTTTCGGTAATGGTAATGCCCAATAAGTTCGCTGGGTTGTGTAATGGGGCGAGTGGCTGGCAATCAGCGATGGCCTGCTTAACTTCTTCATTGATTACAGTTGAATGAGTAAAAGCTTCACCACCATGTACTACTCGATGGCCAATGGCAATTAAGGTATCGGCTAATTGCTGCTCGGCTAAAAGCGTTAAGATGGCTTGCATTGCCAGGTCATGGTCAGCAGTTTCTAACGCTGTTGTGTGTTTTTGCTGGCTTGCCCGCCACACCAGTTGGGCTTCTGTTTCGCCTAGTCGCTCTGCAATGCCAGTAATAAGCGCTTGTTCAGAGGTTGGATTAATGACGGCAAACTTAATGGAGGAACTGCCACAATTGATAACCAGAATGTTGGAAGGTGTAGTATTCACTGCAAACTATCTTTTGTTAAGAAATGAAAGTGTTAATCACTACAGCATACCCCATCTACTGGGTATATGAGATGACACATATCTATTGTAGTGCACCATTGGTGATTAGCTGACTTTTGGTCGAGGTTAGTCTAACTGACTGGTGTGCAAAGAAAATACGTAAAGCTACGAAATAAAGTAGTAGTGAGGAATGGCTGTTTAATTAGTAGACAGGTTGATGGGTGCTTGAGTGTTGTGGTTACTTACCTAATGTGTAGTTGTTACTCATTAGGTAAGTCAATGTTAGAGGTTAGCTGGCCACTTACTTAACTGTGTTTTTGGGTGGTATAAATTGTAACTTAGATGAATAGTTGTTTTTGGATGAGAGAATCACTTTTTGCTTAGTGTTAGCTGAGGAAATAAGTAGGATATTATGGTGGTTTTTTCCATGGGCAAAAGCCTTGATGACTATATCCATACTTTCAAGTTGTTTGGGTGCGGTATTTAGCTTAAATGAGACCTTGGTTTCGTGGTGCCCTAATTTAACGTTATTAAGTTTTAAAGGGATTAATTGGCCATTCATAGTAAAAGCAATGTTATTTTGCAGATAGTCAACAAGTTGCTTTTCTTGCAATTGTTTAGCAGGCTTTACTTTGAGAGGTGGTTTATTGGTGGATGGTAGATAAGACTGCACTGTTGCCTGGGCTAGAATAGCCGTTAAATGCCAGGTGGATTCTTGCTGTGTTAGTCTGAAAAATGACATATTGCCGCTGTGAGCCAAGGTTTGGGAGGGTAGCAATAAGTATATGAAGCTAAGTAATAGTAGCGATAGGCGTTTGGTAAATTTGTGCATTACTTTTAATTTTAAAAAAGTAAGTCCTTGTTTATTTTTAAGTAAACAGTTTACAAGAGTAGAGTCTTTTAAAAAATGGTAAAAAATAAGCATAGATGCCCTTACTTATCTTTA
This sequence comes from Spartinivicinus poritis, assembly GCF_028858535.1. Classification (NCBI taxonomy): domain Bacteria; kingdom Pseudomonadati; phylum Pseudomonadota; class Gammaproteobacteria; order Oceanospirillales; family Zooshikellaceae; genus Spartinivicinus; species Spartinivicinus poritis. Next base: position 13,007 of record NZ_JAPMOU010000013.1, on the reverse strand, counting down.
TCGTATTTATAAAGTAATAAAAGTCAGTCTGAATTAGTAACAGTATAAAAAGGGGCTATCAAATAACTTTACATTGGTTTACAAAGCGGAGGTGGTGCAAAAAATAAGGTCACTTTAAATCCCCCCCTTTATCAAGGGGGAGGAATAAGGAGGTAAAAAGCTGTTATATTTGAAACAGCTCCTTAGTAAAAAGTTCATTCGCGAAGGACATACTATAACTCAAACGACACTGGAGGCCTTTCAGGCCAAATAATAATGGGTGGCTCTGAAGAACCTTTTTCGCACAACCAGCTTACTTCATAATCAGCACACTTGCCATCTGTTTGATGTTTATTCCAGCAGAATAATCCTTTTCTGGGAGAGAGTAGCAAGCGTTCTTTTAGGCTCAAATAAGGCTGTCCTGTTTTGGAGCGCGCTTTTATGCGAATGGGGTTGGCACAACCTGCAGGCATTTCTAAATCACCAATAAAGTTTGCCTGGTGCTTACTTTGCCAGCGGCTCCATTGGTAGTCTGCATAACGATCGGCAGTTGTGGTGCAACCAGATTGGTTGTTGGTTGAATCAATATCGCCATCAATACTGCCTTTAATGCAGTTGATGTCTAACACGGTTCGGTACTGTTTAATATTATTATTTGGAGCTAACATTTCCAGCTTGCCATTTTGAAGCTGTAACACTTGGTAAAAGTTTACTTTAGGAATAAAGTTGGTTTTTACTTCTTCTGCACTGTTCGTAGCAGATAAACGATTTCGACTGGTTCCTGAAGGGTCTCGTCGTCTAAGGGTAAGATGGGTTTCAGTAAATAAGGCTGTACTGAGCGTGTCTTGTAATGACAGTGTTTCACCTAATTCTTCAACTTTACCTGGCGTAAGTGAGTCAGCAAATTGAATACCACACTGACTGATATCATTACATTTCAGTAGCTCTGCCATTTTGGTACGAACATCCTCTCTACTTAATAGTGGGTTCATACCTGACTTTAACTCTCTAAAAGTAAAGTTATAGAGTTTTATCCAGTCTACATTTAGCTTGATAATATTCAGTGGACGGTCACTAATAGTCCAGTCGACAACCCCTGTTAATAAATGATTCCATGGGCTGCCATTGTTTAATAAGTCTTGCAGGTGAGGCTTCCAGCCAGGCAGGGTGATCGCATCAAATGGAATTTTAGTGCTGGTGCTGCCTCGTTCGTGTAATTGTGTTTCCAAGCTATACAGAAGATTAATATTAATATCATAAACCTGGTCAGTTCCCTTTATTTTGCATAAAGGCATAGTCACATGAGACTCGCTGGAATGCTCAACAGGAATTTTTTCTATCTTGCACTCTAGTGCTAGTTGACCGTTAATAACATCAAATGCTGTAGCAATGAAATTAAGCTGAGCAAATTGATGTCTTGCTGGTTGTATTGATGTGTAGCCAAGCTGCTTAGCCTCTTTTTTGAGTTGCTTAACTAAAGCACCGTTTTCAACGGTAGAAAAAGTACCACCAAAGCCAACCATTTCTTTATCGGTAAAAGGCTGGGTTAATCCAAATAGGGTTACTGCGTAAAAGTTAGGTAAGGTTTCGTTAGTATTTATTAGGTTGTTATTACTTACATTGGCCATAGCTGAAGGTGCGATTCTTTCAATGCCACCAAAGCGGGAAATGTAAAATAGCTTTTTTGAGTTGTTTGGATCAGTGATTAGATGAAACTGACTAATAATCTCAGCTGAAAAATTTGCAGATAAACAGGATAGAGGAATATAAAATAACAGAAAAAGAAGTAGTTTTACTTTCATAGAACTTCCTTGTGATATCAGTGTGATACCAATCAGATGTTTATTATTTTTAATGATACCTTTTTAAAGAGTGGTACCTTTAGAAAGATGGTGCGAACTTAATGAAATAGAGACTACCATAATTTAAATAATGTAGTAATGTCTCGCATAACATTTTTCTTTGTGTTATATGTACACTCCTTCATGAAAACTACTATTATTGACTTGTATCAAAAGGCATTTTTTTAGCTATGTAAGTCTTTCCTTTAAATGCACCCAAAAGGACTTGAGAAAGTAAACTTAATAAAAATATTTTATGTGGAGAATCACTAACTTTTATTAGACAAAAGTCTAATTTACAGTGCTTATACCTAACAAATAGCATCACTGGCGCCTAACTAGAGAGAGTGTAGTAATTGGCAGTAAATGTGTGGTAGTTGGAAGTAAAAACAACAAGAGATAGCTCCGTTTATATTATTGAAAATTTAATATTAAGTTAGGTGCTCCATTCATTAACGTTAGTATAAATATTACTCATTTTTTCTACAAGGAAGGAAAGTCATAATGAAATTAGGCAAAACTCTTATGGCGGCCGCTGTTGCAGCTACTATTCAGCAAGCCGCTGCAGCTCCCATTAGTGAAAGCCCTGATGTACAATTTTCAGCGCGTATTTACGATAACTTTTATTTACTGAAAGACGGCGTTGATCAATCAAAAATTTATTACATTCCAAAGCGTGGTAATGTGGCTGTACAAGGGGTGACTAGCTCTCTACCAGTACCTCGTTTTAATGTATTTCACCGGTTTCAGCAGTCAGGTTATTTTGCTGGTGAAACATTAAGTTATTTAGGTGGTTCTTTCTCTACCCTGGGTGATTTAGATGCAGTTCAAGCATTATTAGATGAAGCCAATAGCTACGGCTTGAGAGCGTATCCTGCACCTGCTACTGAGGCTAGAACTACTTTCTTATCAACAGGAAATCAAATCGATAATGGGCGTTTAGATATTGCTTGTTCTAATGAAAAGTTGACTATAGATCAAAATGGTCAGCAACGGCAAATTGAAGTACCAAAATGTACCATGTTAAACAGCGATAGTGGTGAATATGATCTAAGCACTAACGTAATGTATCGTTTTAGAGCAATGATGCCACCTAGCCAAACAGTTGTTAACCAAGACTTACCATTCCAAGCAGTAACGACTCCAGGTTGGGATCAACAAATTGATGGTGTTTTAATGAGTGGTGGGCAATGGGATAACATTCTGACTGCTCGGATTGACTGGAAAATTAAAACGGATGAAAAATATCATGCAGTCAAAGTAAAAGTTGACTGGGGTAAGTTGTTTAAACAAGCCAGTCAATTTACCAGTCAAAACCAAAATGCTAACCAAGAGCAAGAAGTACAACAGTTCTTCCAGCAGCAAGCACAATGTCAAGATGTTTCTCAGTGTGGTGCAGTAGTCCAGTTCCAACAAAACGATGGCTCTTTTGGTACCGTTGCGCCTGAAGATGATCGCTATCAACAAGCTGCTGATGTATTAAGAGATAAGCTGCAAAATGAACTGTTCAATGAAGTAGCTGCTTTCCAACAACAGCAAGAGCCAACTCCCACAGGTCAGCAACAGCAGCAGTGGGATCCAATCTATACCATGAAATCAAACTATGACAAGTTGATTAAAGGTAAAGAGGACTATGTGTATTACTATACTCCAGGGGTAATGCGTAATTATAACACTACCCTAAACTTCAGCTGTATGAAGCGTCAACCTATGGGACGGGTTGTTTGGAATATGGAAGACCCAGGTTGCTTAGCATTAATTGGTCAAGACTAAATAATAAAAAGTTGTAGTGGTAGTTCTGCGCTGAATGCTTTAAGCATTCAGCGTATAAGAGCCCCTCTAATAATTATATTAAAATACGGGAACAAGAAAATGGATGTAACAAAGCGTCTGCTATGCTGGATAAAATACTGGCTGTTAGTTATGCCTGCTTTGCTAATAACTAGTTTTTCTGTTGCTCATCCAATCAACTTTACTGATTTGGATTGGGGACGATTGATTGAAAAAGATAATATGGTATTTGTACCAATTAAGGACATCCAACGAGGCCCTATTTGGTATACAAAGTATAACAAGGTCGTTTCAAAACCAACGAAGGTCTTTGATTTTAAAAAAGTCGTTGTTTCGTTATACCCAAAAGCACATGAAGAAAATAAGTATTATTCATTTGTTCGGGATCATGATATCAAAGATGCCAAAGTTAATTTAATCCCTCCTGGACAACAAGGTTGTCAAATCGACTCTGAAGTAGTTGCACACTTCAGCCATTTACCAGAAAGCTATCAACCGAAGTTATTACCTGGAAATTATCCTTATTTATGTGAAGTCATGGTTTTTTATTTACCGGAAAATCAGTCTGCTGTTTTTCGCCTGTTAGCGAGCAATCCAGTATTAAAGGTGAATATGAATATACCGGTTAGCTTTGAGTCATTGCCTCCTTTACCAACCCAAGAAATTATTGAGAACTTGTCATTTGAAGCGATTTTATCCTATTCAAGGCCGAATAAGGGATTTTGTACAAAAGATAAAAATCAACTGTTTTATTACAGTGCTAAGCTGGCACAAACTCATTCATCTTTATTTGTTTCTAGTGATCCTTATTTAGGATGGAAAACCTTGATTGACTTGTTTGTAGAGAGAAATGATCAATCATTCTGTATTAATAGCGATACCATGCTAGGCACTAACTATCTTAAGCGTACCATTCAAATTCGTCATTAGTCACAAACAATCCAATATTATATAAAAACCGCTAAACCTGCTCTAAATATATTTGGGTGGGATTAGCGGTTTTTTCTTTTTAGATGAAAATTTTTGTTGGCAGTTTGGTAAATATAATATTTTTTGTTGGTTTTCTGATTTGTTAGGCTGTTAGTTTTTTAGGAGATTTGTATTAAATTAGTAATACTTGTTATTCATAAAAAGTATATATTTGTTTAAGTATGTTAAATAGAAGGGTTGATTTGTAAAGTAGAGTGGTAGTTTGATTTGTGCTCAAATTACTAATAAAAACTACTTATGGGGTGAGTCTAATCAATTATTAGCGAGCCTTTAAAGATTAAAAATACCTACAGTTTATTCAATGGAATTGTAAAATAAAATATTTTCTATTCCTTCGGGGTGCAATAATGAACAAACAAGGATGTAAGTCAGAGATGCTCAAAAGTAAATTCACCGTTTCGCTACTTGCCATGGCTGTTTCTGCTGCCACAATGCAGGCTGTAGCATTACCCAAGCCTAACACTAATACTGCTAAATTAGACAAATTCCAATCCTATGCAATAAAAAATGATCCCCTATTGAAGGGGGTTAGTATCTTAGGAGATCATGACCCTAGACTTAAAGTGTTATATGTTTCTCCATCATCTAAAAAGACCCAAACTGGCTCATTTGAAATTAACAGTACCCCTGGTTGTAATTACTTACAAGGGCAATATAACATAACTTACAATATGCCTTCTGGTGACTTACAAGCTGCTGCTAAAGCAGGTCCTTTTTCACCTTATTTTGATAGTCAGTTTGGTAATTATGTCAGACAAACTACTATTTTAGATAAAATGGCCAGCAAAATAGCTGAGATAGATAGGCTAAAAGAACAAAATAAGGCAATAGTGGCTAAGTATACTAAGTATAAGTTTGAGTTTGATACTGCCCAAGCTGACTTTGATAAAGCCGATAGTGAACTAAAAGCCTTATCTTCTAAAATTACAGAACTCATTAGCTTATTAAGTTTAGCAACAGAAGAAGAGGAGATAACTGCATTAAAAGAAGCTATTGCTGCTGCTAAACAGGAAGCTAAAGAAAAAACACCTGAAGCAAAAGCGGCTTACAAAGAAGCTTATAAACGTTTGATAAAAGTTAGGCCGCTTTATAGCCAGGCACTTGGTGATTATCAGGCAGCAATACCAAATATGGAAGAAATCCAACAGCAAATATCGACATTGTCGAGTATTTTTGTAACGTTCAATAATAGTTCTATTGAAGCATGGAATAGAAGTGAGGAAATTAGACAAAAACTTGAAACAACACCAGTGGGCATTGCTGCTGCCAGTTATAGTATTTGGGGGCAAGAAGAAACATTACTTCGTGCAGCAGTGAATCGATACAGTTCAATTAATCACTTTTTCCATGGTTATACCGTATCTAGGCTCCCTATCTTTAATATTAAAGGGCATGCTAAGAGAGATATGAAAATAAATAATCATGTCTCAGGCTCTACTGCAGGTACTTCAACTTTATCTCATAGCACTGTGGGTGATGCAGGCAATAGTCATGCTGTTTCAACAAATACTGAAGTGCCTGAACATATGTTTACAAAAGATGGTGCGACAGTAGAGCCAGAAGCTAAAACACTCAAAAATAACGGGTCTGGAAATTTTAGAAACATAGTTACCCGTGGTGCATATTGTACTGGGTCTTCTACACCACAACAAAATATAGTAAAAGCGGAATATAAGGCTTCAAATTATAGCTTTAATCCAGAAATTACAGTGCCATATTATAAGTCAAGAAGCAGTAATGTATTGGCACAAACAGTTGCTTTTGATTACGATTACTTTGTTAAAACAGACCCTATTAATGTTAGCTGTCGGTTAGATATAGAGAAATTCCAGTCATTTATTGCATCAAAAGGCTCAAGCGGTTTCTTATTTTGGCGTAAAAGCTGGAGTGAAACTGAACGTAAGCGAATTGATAAGTCGGGTATGAAGTGTGATGTAGATATTTCACCCTCTGGTGCGAATCCAGATCCTCTCAAAGAGCGTCAACGTATAGAAGGTATACGGCAAATGATGATCAAGGAAATTGCTGCTGAGTTTATCCTGACCTATGCAAAAAGCTGGAAAGTATCGCAAAACTCACCTGTAGTACCTAATGGTGAAGGTGCTAAAGCTGTAGGCACTGCACTTATGTCACTCTGTGGTGGTAACATGTATTGTCAAGTGGGTAGTATTATACTCAAAAATGGTGCTGAACTATTTGGTAGTAATAAAGGTAGAACTAAAAATAAAGACTTCTTAAAAGGAGTTATTTCTCGTCATTATAAAGAGCAATCTTTCACCATTAACCATGGTACAGCAGTGGTAGATGTAAAAGTAAGACTATAATCAGCAGTTAAATAAGTAGGTATACTCTTGGCGCATGATTTTTAGGGTTTGTTGTTACTAAAAATCATTCGCTTTGACTATATGATCGCTGTTACCTGCTTTTTTTATTATCAGATATAGGTTGTTAATTGAAGATGAGATAATAGGATGTGGTATGTTGAAAAAAAGGATATTAGTCGTTACTGGTTTAAGTGTTTTAATAGGGTTGGCGGTAGTTTTTTGGCCTGTTCAATTAGAGAGAGAGGTTGATGGAGTCAAGCAGGAGCCTATCGTAAAGCTTGAGTATGAGTCAGTTGAAAATAAAATAGCTGAAAAGAAACCGACAAACAAAGTTATTGAAAAAAAAATGGACCTTAACGGTATGAAAGCCTATGTGGAAGAGCTAGATAATCATGGAATTATGCCTAATGAAAAAATAATAAATAGGATTGAAGAAAGAACTAAACAAGAAAAGCAGTACTTTGATGAGCAGGTTACAGCTGTTGACTTGTCGCTAGAGAAATATCAAATGCTCGAAACAAAACTTGCTGATATGCAGCTTAATATAGAAAATTACTCCCAAGAAACATTTGATGTTATAAATCAGGAGCTACAACAACTCACAGAACAGTTGTTACAGGAGCAGCAGATGATGTTGGAAGCTTATAAAATTTATAATAAAAGGTATGAAATTGTATCTCAAGAAGTACTAGAAAATTATATGGCTTATTCTATAGAAGATTAAAAAATGAAAAATATTTTATTCGCTATCATATTGGTTCTATTGCAAACTCAAAGCTATGCATTAACGAATGAAAAAAAAGAGCTTTGTGCCAAGATTATCCCAATTATCGACCATACAGTGTCTGCTACCTGGATTCAAGCCATTTATGATCAGCTTACTGAAGAGCGTAGTAATTGGAACTATCAAGGTAAGGAAGACGCGTTTTCATATAATATAGAGCCTGAGGGTTATAAAACAGTTGAATTCACTTGGCGCTATGAAGATGAAAGCTTACAAAGTATCAGCTGTACTTTTCCAGATAAATGGGTATTACGCTTAATTAATATGAAAGATATACTGGTTTCAGAGTCACTTAAAAATAATCACAAAGACTTAGGGCTTGGTCGTTATATTCGAGCCGTTGGTGGCTTATTATTCCAAAAAATATCGTTTACTGATCAAGCGCTTTCTCCAGTAGATTTAGTTTGGTATATAAATAGTTCAATTGATTTTAGTGATGTAGAAACAGGTGCAGTAACTGCTTTGTTAGCAAAGTACCCGTTTGTTGACATTAATCAAACGACAATAAAAGCTGACTTTGCTTTAGATACAGATGAACAGGTACCACTTGTTGCGTTAACGGTATCTAACCATCAAGACTTCAGTGATGAAATGCGTTGGTTATTGGTTAATAATGACGTGCGGCAAAGAATCGTTAATGGTGATTTTACAGGAGAGCACTTTCTGTTTCCGTATGCAGACTCATCAGCTAGTTTACCAAATAATGAAGACATGCAAGTTAGCTTTAATGAGTCAAAAATAGTACATTTAAATCGATTAAAACCTTTTGATATGAGTACTAGCAGCTATATCGATTGTGATGGCGCTTTTGGCCCAAAGGCTTGTTTGCGTATCATTCATAATATGTTTTACCCAAAGTTAGCTAAATTTGATGAAACAGAAAATGGTAAGCTATATATAAAAATGTTAATGAAGCTAAAAGATAACGGCTTTAGTATTAATGTTTATTCAGTTGATAAAAGTGGATTAGTGTCTTTAGAAGGGAAGGAGAAAGTGGCGCAACCAAGTGACATTGGTATTCCAGTTTTATTTTGATAAGTGTTGAGAAATATCTGTTAACTCCATCTGTAATAAAGGGTTTCTATAATAATAAGGTTAATGAGAAAATATGTTAAATAAAATAAATTATTTTTTTGGCGTTTTGTTGGTTCTGTTTTGCGTAAATAGTACGGTAGCTGAAACTAGTGCTCCGGAAGTAACCGAAACCATTTTAGATAATAATGGTGAGGTTTTTGGCTTTCTTACAACCGACCCAAAAGTGATTTATGTGGTGCCTAGGGAGTGGAGTATTCATAATCGTAAAGTTTTTCTTGAAAAAATACCTAGCACAAATGATTATGAGCTTTATTTTATTCTTGGACCTGACTTTAGAAAATCAGCAGCTAAGATCGCAGAAATTCAAGCCAGTAATCCAACTATTGTATTTCTACCGTTGCCAAAACAATATTCTCAGGCAGTGCTGAATATACCTGACGCCGTAGGAACGATACAAACAAGTTTAACGCCAGACTCTGTATTTAACCAAAGCCCTTTGTTGTATTACAAGTTACGGATTACTAAAGAGCAGTTAAACCTGTTTAAAATATTGACTCAAAATAACGCGTTTATGACGGGCTTGATTGAGTATAAGTTTCCGTCAAGAAATGAAATGTTTGAGGCGCTTGCTAGTATAAAGGTTGATTTTAGATCTTCAGACTTAGACATCCGTGATCGTAATGAAGAATATCATACTGAGTGGATGAAGTATCAGCTTTTTAATCGACATATTCGCTTGGACGGTGTCTTAGATAAAAAGTTTTATTTAGGTTCAGGTATATCAGTTGATATTACTGATAGTATATTTAAAGGGTATATGCTAGAAGATAAAACTGTAGTAAAAGTCAGTAATAAAAAAATCTATTTATTAAGTAGCAATAATATCCATAACTTTAAAGGCGAAGTATTTTTTCGAATACCACTCTTAAGCAGTAATATCACTGCTACCATGGATATTAGTATGGATCTCTACTTGGACTTGAATACACTGTCGATTTATGTAACAAAGCTTTATCCCAATAATATAAAGTTTAAAAATACCAATGTAGGTTCATTTTACATTAAGCTATTGAGAAAGTTTTTACAGCAGAAGTCTGTACTTGATGATTTATCTAAAGCGTTAACTAAGGAGTTTCAATATAGACTATTAAATCAGAATTTATTTATTTGATCTTGGTTGATAAGGACACCTTCGCGAATGGCTGTAACCCAGTTTTATAAATGCACCACTAGTAAGTTAGTAGGTGAATTATTTGGTAAGCATTCGCAAGGTGTATCAATAGCAAGTAGTTATATGAAATAAAAAATCGTATTACAAATAGTAATTACAGATACCTTCCTATCACTTTGATACCTCATGGTGGATGCCTGAAGAGCTTAAGCTTGAATAGGAGCTACTAGGCTACTGGATACAAAGCACTTGTAGCCATTGTTTCGGCAGTTGTGCTTGCTGCACTCATAACCTTGCTTAATACACGCTTGCTAGATGTCCTTAGTTGCTTATTTGCTAATGGAATCAACAGGCGGTAAGCTTGATGCTTTGTGTATTACAGGGAAGCCGTTGTTACCCTGTGCCCTAGGAGTTAGTCATAGAATGCTGCAATTACTCTATCAAGGTCAGATAGCCGCCTTTATCCTTCTACTGATTGCCATTGTGATGGCACTTACTTTTCATGAATATGGCCATGCGTTAACCGCCAAGTTATATGGGGATGATACTGCAGAGCGAATGGGGCGGTTAAATCTTAACCCCATGTCTCATATTGATCCGCTTGGGCTATTAATGGTAGCAGTCATTGGCTTTGGTTATGCCAAACCGGTTATGACTGATCCTCGTAACTTTACCTCTCGCTGGGCGAGCATGGTTGTTGCGGCCGCTGGGCCTGGTATGAACCTCTTATTGGCCTTAGTAACCATTAATTTATATGGTTTTGGGCTTGCTCAAGGGTGGGATATATTTGAGGGGCAAGGGCCAAGGCTCTTTTTTAGTTATCTCGCTATTATTAACCTGGTGTTGATGATTTTTAATTTGATCCCTCTAGGCCCTTTAGATGGCCATTACATTCTGCCTTATCTACTGCCTAAGCACTTGGCTGCAAAGTATCAGGAATACAATAGTCGCTATGGTATAGGGGTGTTACTGGTATTAATGGCACTAAGCATAATGGGAGTGCCAATTTTTGATTTTATTTTTAAATTGGGTATGACTATTTTACCTTATATCACCTTTGTTTAATCAACAGTGTTAGCTAAGAGGGGCAATCCCTCTTAGCGTCCCAGTCAGAATAATCTATTAGTAACGATACCCTGAGTCATATTCCGCTTTTATACTCACCCCTGAATAATTAGTAAAAGCATGTACCATGATATGGTAGGTCCCAGCGGGGAAGCTGTTAAAACTGCAAGACTCCCTTTGTCTTACCGTATAGGGACGACAGCCCCAGTAGTTAAAGCTTGGCTTTCTGTAGTATCTAACGTACATGTCAGCATCCCCTCTAGTATTTTCCATTGTAAACCTGAGGTTTCTTGCACCCTGAGGGACTGTGAAAGTGAAATAGTATTTGTGGCCCTTTCTAGCCGATAAATTTGTTTTAGCTATTCCATTGCTTAGTTGATTACCATTGTCTGGGTTCGGGTTCGGGTTCGGGTTCGGGTTCGGATTAGGTCTTGGATTTGGAGTAGTATTTGCTACACCTGTGTTATATAGCTTGTTCCAGGCACAGTATTTATTGCCATTTTTTTCTAACCAAAAGTAGTTGCAGTTTGAATCGTAGCTGTTTCTACCGGTACGGACTGTATAACCAGAAAGCTTAACACCATTTAAATGGAAGGATGAGCCGTTACGTTTTAGCGAGAAGTGCTGGTGAGGGCCTGTCGAACGGCCTCCGTTACAGAGAGCTTGAGATTGGTTATTGGCGTAATTGGCAATTCGCTGATTGCGTGAGACTGTTTGGCCAGTACGCACTTGAATGTTACTTAAATGGTAATAGGTAGTCGACCAGCCCCCTTCATGTACGATTTCTAACGAGCAGGATGAGTGTCTAACGGCTCTGCCTGGCGCCGCTGAAACTACCCAAATATTAGACAGGTTATCTCCCCAGCGACCGCCATTATTCAAGTCTAGTGATGACTGAGGATAACTTCCGCTACCCGTATTAGTGTGACTACCGCCGAAATACCAGTAGCTACCTTTGGGGTAGGGCAGTTGCAAAAGATTCGCCGGGGGGAGGCTAGCACGATTATAGTATTCAGCTGCTTGTGGTTGTTGGGCTTGAGAGCTTGCTGCTGGGAAGAGCTGTTGATAGGTTTGGTAAAAGCGGCTTAGCTCTGTTTGTTGATAGGCAGCAATGCCTTCTTGTTGATTGAGCTGAGCTTGAGAGTCAGTTGTTTTATCTTTCGCAGCAGATAAAAGTGCTTCTATTGATGACGCAAAAAATTCGCTGTGTTCTGCATAGTTTGCAGCACCTTGCTCAGTAGCCTGGTGATGTAAGGCTTCTGTTTGATAATAATGAAGTTTGGATAGACGAATGGCGACATCTCGAATTTGCTTTGAAAACCCTTTTTTATTGGATAATTTTCCCAACGGTTTCTTCAAAAGGTTGCTGTTAATTGGCTGGCTACTTACCATACCTGTTTGTTCTTCTATTAAAGTAATTAACACTTTAGGACTTATTGTTGAATACCCACTCCAGTGAGAAATGGTTTCTGCATAAGGTGATAAATGAGGGGCATTTTTATCAAGATAATCCTTAATATCAAAAGCAAGCATTTCTTCGGGAGTATAAATCAAATGGGTTGTTTCAAAATTATCAGCAAATGTGCTGGTTTCATTTGATTCATAACTTTCTGCATTTAGCGAGGTAATTGCTGAACAGCTAATACATATCATGCTAAATGAAAGTGCATGTAAAGTGGGTCGCATCCAGTTTGTCATAGATTATTGTCCTTAAGTTGCTTATAAGCAAAAATCAAATTGCTCTGTTAAGAACTTTCCTTAAAAAAGTAGTTATTAAATATAAGAATGGTGTAGTCATTAGCCGTTGACATAACTGCGTGGGAATATTGCATCTGAATGGAAGTATTACTATAGCTAGAAAATTATAAAGTGGCATATTGAAGATGCTGTATAAATAACTTGTCTATATCATCACAGCGATGCTGTTTTCTTATCGCTTTTGCCTGAGCCCATTTGTGTTCAATTGGATTTAAGTCAGGACTATAGGGAGGAAGGTATTCTAAGATAATGCCTTCTTGTTGGATTGC